>JAJRWJ010000152.1 GCA_024276805.1 Gammaproteobacteria bacterium | reverse complement strand
GCGTACCGCTTCCATGATTATCGCAGCGATGGCATCGACACTACGCTGCTACAGCATTTTGCCTCCGCCCTGGGCTGGGAAAAAATGCTCAACCGGCGCAGTACCAGCTGGCGACAGTTGACTGCCGCCGACAAAACCGAATTGCATGAAGAAAAAGCCCTGCGACTGATGCTGCAACATCCGACGCTGATCAAACGTCCGATACTGGATACCGGCGACGAGCTCATCCTGGGCTTCAGCAGCGACAGCTATCAGGAAAGTCTATGAACGCATCGCTGCAACTGCTGGAACAACTCATCGCCAGACCCTCGGTAACGCCGGAGGATGCCGGCTGCCAGGATCTGCTGGCGGAACGCCTGGGCGGAATCGGCTTTCAGGTGCAGCACCTGGATTTCGCCGACACCCGCAATATCTGGCTGCGCAGGGGTACGCAGGCGCCACTGCTGACTTTTCTCGGCCACACCGACGTGGTGCCACCCGGCCCGCTGGAAGCCTGGCACACCCCGCCTTTTACGCCAACCATAAAAAACGGCGATCTCTATGGCCGCGGCGCCGCGGACATGAAAAGCGGCATCGCCTGTTTCGTCACTGCCTGCGAACGCTTCATCGCCGCTCATCCAGAGCATCACGGTTCCATCGCGGTCATGCTCACCAGCGATGAAGAAGGACCGGCCACCAACGGCGTGGTCAAGGTCGTCGAGGTGTTGCAGCAGCGCGGGGAAAAAATCGACTGGTGTCTGGTCGGCGAACCGTCCAGCGACCAGCGCATCGCCGATGTCATTCGCGTCGGCAGGCGCGGCTCGTTGTGCGCGGTACTGACTGTACACGGCGTACAGGGTCACGTCGCCTTTCCGGAAAAAGCCAACAACCCCATCCACGGCTTTGCCCCGGCGCTGGCGGAACTGACCCGGGAATCCTGGTGCAACGGCAATCAGTTCTTTCCGCCCACCAGCCTGCAGGTCTCCAATATCAATTCCGGAACCGGCGCGGAAAACATCCTCCCCGGCAGCGTCGATGTGCTGTTCAATCTGCGTTTTTCCCCGGAACTGGACGAACAGACCATCAAACGACGCACCAGGGCCATTCTCGACCGGCACGGCATCGAGTACGACCTCAGCTGGCGCCTGTCCGGATCGCCATTCCTGACCAAAAAAGGCGCCCTGCTGGACGCGGCTCATGCCGCCATCGAAGCCGTGACCGGACACAAGGCGCGCAACGACACCGGTGGCGGCACCTCGGACGGCCGTTTCATCGCCCCGACCGGCGCCCAGGTCATCGAACTGGGGCCGAGCAACGCCACTATCCATAAGGTCAATGAACATGTCAGCATCGCCGACCTGGAACCCTTGTCCCGGATCTACGAACAGATCCTGATCAAGCTGCTGACCCACACCCCCTGAGGAGAGCACCATGCAATGCCATGCAATCGATTACCGGATTATCGGCCAGGACATTCAGATGCTGGAAATCGACCTGGACCCAAAGGAAACCGTCATCGCCGAAGCCGGCGTCATGACCTACATGGAAGAGGATATCGATTTTACCGCAAAAATGGGCGATGGCTCGGCACAGGGACTGATGGGCACCCTGTTCGGCATCGGCAAACGCATGCTCACCGGGGCATCGGTATTTCTGACGCATTTCACCAACAGCGGCGCACAGTTGCGCCGGGTCGCCTTTTCCGCGCCCTTCCCGGGTTCCATCATCGCCCTGGACCTGGCGGATCTGCACGGCGAGGTCATCTGCCAGAAGGATTCCTTTCTGGCGGCGGCCCTGGGCACAAAAATCGACATCAGCTTTCACCAGCGTCTTGGCAGTGGTTTTTTTGGTGGCGAAGGCTTCATTCTGCAGCGCCTGCAGGGTGATGGCATGGCCTTTATTCATGCTGGCGGCACGGTGCTGTGCAAGCAGCTGAACGACGAAACCCTGCGCCTCGACACCGGCTGCCTGGTAGGCTTTTCCGGTGATATCGATTATAACATTGCATTGAGCGGCGGCCTGAAGAGCATGTTTTTCGGCGGCGAAGGCATGTTTCTGGCGACCCTCAAGGGTACCGGCAAGGTCTGGGTGCAAAGCATGCCCTTTTCCCGGCTCGCGGAAAGAGTACTGGCCCACGGTGTCTTCAGCAAACAGGGTGAAAGTTGAGGCATGCGGAAAAAACCTGTCCATGGTAAACGAGCACAACATAAAACCTGTCACCGATACTTTGCAAGTGGAACCTCAGCCCCCTGCAAGGCGGGCGATATCGAAACTTCACTGCCGGGTCGTCGAAGTCGTTTTACCTCCATTTCCGCGCTGCTCGCTGTGTTTCCACTCACTGCCTCAGGCGAAATCATCGAACTGACCAACGGCGACATCCTGAACGCCACAATCGCCCGCAGCACGGAACATTTCATCATCATCGAACACCCGGTGCTGGGCAGGCTGACCATCGACAACTCCCGTATTGCCGAAATCCGCCCCGGCCCGGAAGAAACCGCACCAGCACAGCAGGCAGCGAGCAACCTTCCAGCAACCGTCGAAACCACTGAAGACCAACAGGAAACCGTCGATCCCGGTTTGTTTGGCAGCGGTTTTCTGGCGGGCTGGGAGCGCAACCTGAGTGCGGGTCTTAGCGGAACTTCCGGTTCTTCAAACAATGCCAGTTTTCGCGGCGACATCAAAATCAATTACAAGGACAAAGAAAAAAGGTGGAACATCAACATGTTCTATTACTTTGCCTCGGAAGACAACAGCACCACCGACAACCGTTTTACTACCAACCTGCTCCGGGAGTGGTCGATAGAAGATTCAGACTGGTTCTACTTCACCAATGGCGGCTACGACTGGGACCAGTTCAAGGACTGGGACCACCGCATCAGGCTGGGCGGAGGCTCGGGATATCGTTTCATCAATACCGACAGCGTTGACCTTTCATCCAAGCAGGGAATGAACGTCAATTACTCCCTGTTCAGGGAACAGAAAAACACCCTGAAACTGGAAGCCCTGCTGGGTATTTTCTGGCATTGGAAAATTTCCTCAAAGCAAGGCATCGACCTGTCCAGTGTGCTGTATCCCGCTCTGACGAACCTGGGAGAATACCGCAACGTGACCAAATTCGAGTGGCTGCACAGCCTCGACTATTATCACGGCCTGGCCATCAAACTCGGCTTTCGCAATGAATATGACAGTACCGAAAGTGACAAGAACGACCTGCGCTACTACCTGAATATCGTCTGGGGACTGTAAAAATCTGTTCAGTTGCAGGTTGTGATGCGCCTTGACTGTTGGGATTCGTTCCTCACCCCATATATGGACTCCTCGTTTATTGCAAGCCAAGTTTTCAATTTTTTGATGCGCTAACAGGGATCAAGATTGCAGCCATATATTCGGTCTCTAACAGAGGTTTTATTACCTCAGGACTCCTGATGAATCTATCCGC
>JAJRWJ010000151.1 GCA_024276805.1 Gammaproteobacteria bacterium | reverse complement strand
GCCGCGTGCAGGTCGACCGTGGTGCAGTCTATGCCGAGCCAGTGTATTGGCAGGCGCCGGAAAAGCCGGCGCTGTTTTTTGCCCGAGGTCTTTTTCAGACAGCGACGCAGCGGCTGGGGGTGCAAAATTTTACCTTTGCCCACCCCGGGGCGGGTTCTGTGCAGGGTTCGGCACAAATCCATCTGCATAGTGCCAATCCCTTGCAAAAGGCTCATGTCTCTCTGCAGACAGATAATCTGCAGGCTTTGTCCGAGATTTATCTGGCGCCTTTTTTTGTGGCTTCGGATCTGGAGGGAATCGGCTTTTCCGGAAAACTGGCTGGCGATGCCGAATTCGAGCGTCAGGCATTGACCCGGATGAATGTGAATTTCTCCATGCTGGAGGTCACCGATAAAGACGCCCGGTTTGCACTGTCGGATGGTGAGGGGGCGATACGCTGGACAGCACAGGGTCACGACAAGCGCTCCGACATTGCCTGGCAGGGGTTGCAAATCTATCGGCTGCCCATCGGTGCGGGGAACATTTCCCTGTTGACCGGAGCACGGCAAGCCGTGCTGATGCAGCCGGTATCCGTGCCTTTTCTGGGTGGAAAGATCGATATCGGGCATTTTACCTGGCAGGATGAACAGGGCCTGCAACCACAGATGGAATTCCGCGGCGCTCTGACGGAAGTTTCACTGGAACGCCTGAGCGAGGTTCTGGACTGGACACCGTTATCTGGCAGCATCAGTGGGCAGATACCCGCTGTCAGCTATCGCAACGACCGGTTACAGGTGGATGGACAGCTGAAGATACAGGTGTTTGGCGGTGAAATCCGCATCGACGATCTGGTTTTGGTCGGCCTGTTCAGTGAATTGCCGCAGCTGTATGCGAATATTGCCATCGACCATCTGGATTTGCAGGCGTTGACCCGGAAATCCGCCTTTGGCAGCATGCAGGGCAGACTGTCCGGTTTTATTCGTGATCTGTCTCTGCAAGACTGGCGCCCGGTAAGTTTCTATGCCTGGCTGGGAACACCCGATGGCGATCATTCCCGGCACAGGATCAGCCAGAAAGCGGTGCAGAATCTGGCCAGCATTGGCGGTGGGGGAGCGGCGGATATTCTGTCCCGGGGTTTTCTGCGCTTTTTTGATGAATTTGGCTATGACAAACTCGGCATCGGCTGTTATCTGCATCGTGGAGTCTGCCAGTTGATGGGCGTCGGGGCGGCGGAACACGGCTATTACATCGTCAAGGGCGGAGGTCTGCCGAGAATCGATGTCATAGGCTATAATGCCAGGATCGATTGGCAGGTGCTGCTCACGCGCCTGGCGCGCATCGGTACAATGTCCGACAGTGTTGTCGAATAGGCCTGACATGATTTTTTCCAACGAGACTGGAGTGAAGCGATGAAACAGAAACTGTTGCCGGTACCTGTCGCTGCAATGCTGCTGCTGGCAGCCTGTGTGACCATCAATATCTATTTCCCCGCGGCGGCGGCCGAGAAAGCGGCCGATCAAATCATCAAGGACATACAGAGTCCTGCGCCACCTGAAGCACCACAGGAAAACAATTCCCGGTGGCAGGGGAACAATGTTTACCGATGGCTGGATGCGGCATTGAATCTGCTGGTCACACCAGCGCATGCCGGTAATGCCGATCTGTCCCTGGATTCACCCGAAATCAGTCGTTTGCGGGCCGCCATGAAACGGCGCTTTGCATCGCTGTCGCCATACTATGCCCAAGGCTGGATCGGCATACAGGCGAATGGCCTGCTGACGGTCAGGAATGCCGCTCAGGTACCGCTCAAGGACCGCAACCGCCTGCAGAAACTGGTCGCCGCCGAGAACCGGGACCGCACACAACTGTACCGGGCCATTGCCAATGCCAATGGTCACCCGGATTGGCTGGGTGAAATTCAGGCGACCTTCGCCAAACGTTGGGTAGGCAACGCCCGGCCCGGCTGGTGGTATCAGACAGCGGATGGCAGCTGGCGACAAAAATAATATGGCGCGCAGAAGAAGCAACAGAAAAAAACTGCCGGAAGCCGCGGTAACGGTCGATATCGAGTCATTGGCCCATGACGGACGCGGCGTTGCGCATGTGCATGGCAAGGTGGTGTTTGTCGATGCGGCGCTGCCGGGTGAAACGGTGCAGTTCGTCTACACCGACAGCCGCCGTGATTATGCCGAGGGCAGGGTGGTCCAGGTCCTGACTCCGGCGCCTGAGCGGGTCGAGCCACAGTGCCCGCATTTCGGCAATTGCGGCGGTTGCAGCTTTCAGCATGCCGGCAGTGAAGCGCAAATCCTGTTGAAGCAGCAGATGCTGGAGGAACAGTTTGCCCGCCTCGGCAAACTGAGTATTCCCGAACTCTGGCAGCCGTTGACCGGTCCACAATGGGGATACCGGCACAAGGCCCGGATGGGAGTCAAGTACGTCGCCAAAAAGGGCCGGGTGCTGGTGGGTTTCCGGGAAAGACGCAATCCCTTTCTGGCCGATATCGAAACCTGTCCGGTCATGCACCCGGCCGTTGGCACGAAGCTGATGGACCTGTCGGCGATGTTTGGCAGATTGACCATCAGGGACAGGATCCCCCAGATCGAAGTGGCCATCGGCGACCAGCAATGTGTACTGGCCATCCGGGTCCTGGACCCACCCACCGGGCAGGACAAGGAGATAATGCGTGCCTTTGCCCGGGAGCATGACCTCACGCTGTACCTGCAGCCCAAGGGCCCTGATTCGATCGTGCCATTGTATCCGGCTGATCCCGAACTGCCCAGCTATGCGCTGCCGGATCAGGATATCGTGTTTCACTTTCGGCCGGCGATGTTCACCCAGGTCAACACCGACATCAACCGCAAGATGGTCAGGCGGGTTCTGGAAACACTGGCGTTGGACAAAGACGATACGGTACTGGATCTGTTTTGCGGCCTGGGCAATTTCACTTTGCCGATGGCCATACAGGCGGGTCTGGTGGTGGGTGTCGAAGGCAACAAGCCTCTGATCGATCATGCCCGGGAAAATGCCCGTTTGAACGCTATCGACAATGTCGAATTTCATGTCGCCGATCTGAGCCGCGAGATCGCCGACATGTCCTGGGCAAAGCGGAGCTACGACAAGATCCTGCTGGACCCGTCCCGGGCCGGCGCGGCGGAAGTTCTGCCCCTGCTGCGGCAATGGCAGCCCCGGCAGATCGTTTATGTGTCCTGCAATCCGGCAACCCTGGCCCGCGATGCCGGCATACTGGTCCATGAACTGGGCTACCGGCTGGTCAAGGCCGGTGTGATGGACATGTTTCCCCAGACCGCGCATGTCGAATCCATCGCCTGGTTCGAGGCCGATTGACGACGGTTCCTGAGGCAGATCATTATGAATGCCATTGCCGCGCCTGAAAATTATCTCGACATCTCGATCGCGGAACAGATACTGCGTATTGTGCAAGACGGGCAAACTATGCGGGGTTACCCGGTGTCGACGGCAAAAAACGGCCCCGGCGAGCTGCTCGGCAGTGAATGTACGCCGACCGGCTGGCATCGTGTCCGGGCAAAGATCGGTGCGGAAATGCCGAAAAATACCGTGTTCGTCGCTCGGCGTCCCAGTGGCGAGATCTATACGGCCGAACTCGGCGCCAGGTACCCCCGGCGGGACTGGATTCTGACGCGCATACTCTGGCTGGGTGGACTGGAGCCTGGCAGGAACCGTTATGGCAATGTCGATTCCGGATGGCGCTATATCTATATCCACGGTTGCCCGGACGAGATTTTCCAGCAAAAGCCGCAATCCCATGGCTGCATCCGCATGCGTAATGCCGATCTGCTGGAGTTGTTCGACCGTATCGAAGCGGGAATCCATGTTTTCATTCATCATTGATGCGTTGCTGGTCATATTGTGAAACGCATCGTTCTGGGAATTGAATACGATGGCAGCGGTTATTCAGGCTGGCAGTGGCAGACGGGACGCAGCACCGTGCAGGCGGCCGTCGAGAAAGCCCTGGGCAAGGTTGCCGCTGCACCGGTAACTGTCATCTGCGCCGGCCGGACCGATGCCGGTGTGCATGCCTTGGAACAGGTGGTGCACTTCGATACCCATGTACAACGGGACACGCATGCCTGGCAGATGGGCGGCAATGCCCATCTGCCCGATGATGTCCGGATACTCTGGGCACGGGAAGCGGTGTCTGATTTTCATGCCAGATACAGTGCCATTGCCCGTTTCTATCGCTACATCATTCTCAACCGCAGGGTAAAATCGGCCCTGCTGCGCAAACAGGTCACCTGGTGTTACGAGCCGCTGGATGCCGGGAAAATGCACCGGGCCGCCCAGGCACTGGTCGGCGATCATGATTTCTCATCGTTCCGGGCGCAGGGCTGTCAGTCCAAAAGCCCCTGCCGGCTGGTGCATTTCGTCGATGTCTACCGGGAGGGGGATCGAGTGATCATGGACATTGCCGCCAACGCCTTCGTACATCACATGGTGCGCAACATCGCCGGGGTATTGATGGCCATCGGCAAGGGCAAGCGGCCGGTGCACTGGACAGAGCAGCTGTTGGCGGCCCGGGACCGCAGGGAGGGCGGCATCACTGCGCCGCCCGAGGGACTGTATCTCGGCGGCATCTGCTATCCCGATCAATTTGCACTGGCCAGACATCCTTTGTTTGTCAAACTGCCGAAAGACGCCAGACGTTTTGATTGAGGTGGTAATCCGCCACCTGATTTTGATCCTGCTGGGCTGGTCGCAGGTGCGGCGCCGTCCGATGTCTGCTCAATCGACGCGCAACATGGACATCTTGAGGGCGTCGTGGCTTATTGGCTGAATCCGTTTGGCGCCGCCACAATACCATTCGTTAGCTCCGTCACTGAACATGACAATGGAGTAAAATTCACCCTGTGTGGTAACCAATGCGCAAATATTGGGCACCTTGGGAGCATGGAACTTTTGGATTATCTGTGAAAGCTCGCTGAAGTTCCATGCGGCGGCCGGATTAAAGCCAGTGGTGCCACGCGGCATGGCAAAGGCGAAGGCACGCTTGACCAGGCGGTTGGCGGCGGCGTCGGATTCGACTGTGCCAACATGGCCGATATAGTTGACGCCACGATCCTTCCAGCGAGCAATAATACAGCCGCTCATGAATCCGGTCAGCACATCGTAGGGACCGATAGGCAAACGCGCTGTCCGCCCTGGTGTATAGTCGAGCCACTGGTGCTGTATCTGCCTGTTCATCTGAAGCCCGATCATGCTGACATGGACCGCCATCAGTGCCGGGTCGACGACCTCACCAAGCCCGATATACGTCAATGCCGCGGTGGGGCGGATACTGTCGACTAGCCTGCCATCACGCGGGCCGTCCACGTTTTGTGGTTTCGTCCAGCGAAAGCGGACACCGAGTTTAAAATATTTTTCTATCATGTTTTTGACTCCTTGAGGCCGATGCCCACCATATTGCGCTAAAACCACCGGGATGTTGTTACCGGCCATTGGCAAGAGCTGCATCCAGTGGACTGTTTCAGCATCCCCTGCCTGGAAAACTGCCGGCGGATTGTTTGACCCCGGTCAACAGACACTGTCAGGAAACATCAGTCAAAGAGACTCAAAACCAGCTGGTACATTTCCCGGTAAAGCCGATTATCCCTCATGGCTGCCATGCGTTGGGCGATGACCTGCTCCGGATGGGCGCCCAGATAGGCGTTGAACATCATGGCGACAGT
>JAJRWJ010000150.1 GCA_024276805.1 Gammaproteobacteria bacterium | reverse complement strand
ACGTCTGTCCAGTAATTTTGCACCGATCAGCAGAGAATGATGAATCACACTGATTTGACTCCTTACCAGTATCTTAAGCTGTTTTTTGACCATGTTGGATAAATCATCATAGGCTTCGGCCAGGAAAATACCGGCATCACAATCGCCCCGCAGCAAGTGCTTGGCCACCAGAACATAGCTGTCGTAGCTCTGAAGCTGGATGTTGTCTCTATACAGATCCGCCGGTTCCAGCATGATCAAGCCCAGCATGCGCACGTCTGGGTCTTCCGTCACTGCAACACGCAAACCTTCCTGAAGGTGTTCTATATCGGTTGCTGTATTATCGGCATGAACAGCGACAACGGCTTCATCGGCAACATTTTCCGGTTTGACCAGTGCTTGGAAGCCTTTTTCCCTGACCAGCATGGCAGCATCATAGGGGTTCGCATAGATCAAATCAATTTTATCGTCTTGAATTGCCGCTCTTTGACTGTGAAAGTCATTATACATTTCCAGGTGTATCGTTTCACCCAGATTTTTCTGCAGCCAGGTATTGAAAATATACCAGCCGGAAAGATGCTCCGGGCTGAAATCAGGGCTGACTGTAAATTGATAAGGCATGATATTGTCTCCGATGGACACCAGTGCTGTATGGCTTAAAACAAAGTCGGGTAAAGTTTGATGCATTCCTCCACCTTGCTTCTGGAGGGTTTTCTGCGCACCGACGTATAACTGACGACCTGGCCGTTTCTGACATTGGGGATCACAGTCGCTTTTACCCAATAATAGCCGCCATCCTTGCGCAGGTTTTTGACGATACCCTGCCATTTTTCGCCATTTAGAAGCGTATCCCAAAGATCCTTGAATGCAGCAGCAGGCATATCCGGATGCCTGAGTATGGAATGCTCTGTGCCGATCAGCTCCTGTTCGCTGTATCCGGACATTTCTATAAAAGCCTTGTTGGCATGGGTAATGACCCCGGAGGGATCAGTCGTGGAAACGATCAGTTTGCCATCGGGGTAAGGGGTTTCCAATTCCGTGTAGTAAATTTTTCGGGTCAAATTACCATACAATGTCAGCGTGACTTCCTGGTAATCGCCTGTTATATCCTCTGGCTTCATGTCATGGATCATTTGCGGCTCCGTTTGTGCTGGTTTAGGGAACTGTGGCTGCGCAACTATCGGGTGAAGACTGGTAATGCTCAAGACCGGGAACGGTTAGTCGGCGCTGGGCGTCGCTATCGAGAAGCAGCTGTTGGCTGATGACCAGATCGAGCAAAGAGCTATCCAGGCCCGGCAATGCTGTGGCGCATGGCGAATGCCTGCAAGAGGAGGCGGTTACGGGGTCATGTAGTGGTGTTCGAAGCCCTGGCAGTGCCCCATGCCGCCAGGGGGTCCTGGTATTCTGGGAAAACCAGGCTGTCCATGCTCTGAATGACCGAGTATGGTATTCACAGCAATTCTTCAATACTTTCCGCTGCACGTTTGACATCCAGAAAAATCAAACCCAATTTGGCGTTGGTTTTTGCCATGACAGTCAATACCGCTTCCTCACCTGCATAAGTCATCAGCACATAGCCGTCAGTGCCTTTGATCAGCACCTGCTCGAGCGTCCCTCTGGCCAGTTCCTGGGCCGTTCTGTCTCCCAGCGAAAGCATCGCCGCACTCATGGCGCCGACCCGGTCTTCGTCCAGTCCGGCAGGCAGGACGGATGCCATCATCAGGCCATCGGTGGAAATCACACCAGAAGCCTCTATATCCGCTGATGTGCCGTTGAGTTCTGTCAAAATAGAAGTCAGCATCTCTGCACGCATAATAAATCCTCATTCTTTATTTTGTTGACGAACAGAATTGAATTCCATGGCTTGCCTTTAATCTGTTCTCGATAAAAATCGGCTGTTGTTCACATGTTCTGCTCAGCCATCATTTTGTTTCGGGGAATATCCTTTTTTGACGGCTTGTGAAACAACTGTTCAATCTTTTGCGTAGCGAATGCTCAGCGCCCAAACCAGAGATACAAATTCCGGCTGATTGAAATGCGGTACTCCGGCAACCACTACCACAAAACGATTGTTTCCGATATATACAGGCCAGAATCCAACCTGACTGTTCCCGGCAGCATCGACAACCGACCAGGCATGACTGTTTACCCCCAGGTTTTTACCCAGCAATCCGGATCTGCGTGCATGCACTGTCGCGATTTCCGCGCTCAGCGCGGACAATTCTTCGGCAACTTCATGGGGAAAGCCGCTGCTGGCCAGATAAAACCCCTGACTGTCGGCCAGAAGGACTTTGCCTTTTTCAGAAATGCTTTGCAGCAGGGCGGGCAACATTTTCTCCAGGGTGCCCTGTGGCGCCTGAATTGGCTGCTCGATGCCCTGAACCCAGCCAAGTTTCTGGCAAAGGTGCAGCAGTTCCAGGTTTTTTTCTTCATCGTCCGAATGCATCAGTTCCTGTAACGTTGTTACCAGTAGTTGCGGCGTATTGTTCTGGACGAGCAGCTGGCGCAGGAACTTCTGCGACTTGTCGGGTTCAGGCGACGAAATTGCATGATAAGCGCCAGCTGGTGTGGGTAATAGATAAACACCATCGAGCAAAGTATAGGAAGGCATCGGTTATTCCTCCAGCCCTGGATCCAACGAATATAAAAGTGCCTGTACCAGCACAGAGACATCATTCCTGACTCTGGCATCGACTGAAAAAATCGGCGGATTGACGCCAATCTTCTTCAGTTGACTATGGTATTCCTGGAGCGTTGGTTTGCGGCTCAGGTCCATTTGGGTAATACCAATGGCAATGCTGGTCTCTTTGATAAATTCGGCAAAAGACTGCAAAAAGAATTTCATATCCTGGAACGGGTCATCCCGGGTATTGTCCAGCAATAAAATCAGACCAATACCGCCGCTAGTCAGAATGTCCCACATGAAATCGAACCGTTCCTGCCCGGGAGTGCCATAGAGATGCAGCTTCTCGCCGTTGGCCAGATTCATGACGCCGTAATCCAGAGCCACGGTGGTCGCGGATTTTCTGCTTTTGCTCAAGTCGCTGGTCGACTCGTCCGTGCTGACTGGATCGACATCACTGATCGATGCAATGGCGGTGGTTTTGCCGGCACCAACGGGTCCGCTGAAAATAATTTTATACTGACTCATTTTTTATCCAGACTTGATGCCGCGCAATTTGTTGAGAATATTGTTCAGCAGAGTCTTTTTTT
>JAJRWJ010000149.1 GCA_024276805.1 Gammaproteobacteria bacterium | reverse complement strand
GTCGCTTCTATAATGCGCCTGGATTGCTGGTTCTTTATGCGAATGCGCTGGCCTTTCAAGCCATCCATCATTGCGATTCCGGTCATTCTGATCTGCAATGCCGCAGAGGCGGCAAGAATGGTCACTTTTTCTCCCCGCCGTATGAGCTTCGGTTCGGCAATATGCCGTTGACTCAACACTGTTCCCGCAGGCAGATTGCGGGTTGCCTGTTTGTTCACTACCTGCTGATAATCGGTAAAAAACCCCTGACGAAGTTTTACCAGATTCCTTCTCTGCAAGCGCAGATGTTTTTCGGTCAGAATCTCACCACGGGCTGCCGGCTGTACCAGGACCAGGATCTCTTTGAACACATCGATATGCGCAGTGGTAAAAATGGTCCAGCTTTTATCATCATTGCAGCGGATGCCGATGGAAATTCTTCCCGAGGTCACGACTCCGCTGGTGGTGAATGCGTTCAACGGGGTTTTACATTGTGTCAGCGTCAAGCGTCTGTCCAGGCGATCGATGCTGACACGATAGTCGTCAGAAGCGTCGAAATTTGCCGCTATGAATTCACTGACGGTGGCCTGAATGGATTCGATGCTCTGTTTTGTCCGGGCAATGCCATCATTGACAAACAGCATAAAAAAAAGGATCAACCAATAGGGTTTTGTATTGTTCATGGGGGCGCCAAATTATTGTCTCCATGAAAAATAAAGCAGGATTGATGCCAGCTAAAAACTAAAGTAAACGTCCGGATAGCCGCTATACTTGGAAATATCAGATCAGTCTCTTGAAACGTCAAATTTTAGTCTTCAGAAACACCTTTTTTTCCAACAGGAGAGGATGGAGGATTGCT
This sequence comes from Gammaproteobacteria bacterium, assembly GCA_024276805.1. Classification (GTDB taxonomy): domain Bacteria; phylum Pseudomonadota; class Gammaproteobacteria; order Methylococcales; family Methylomonadaceae; genus JANEMG01. The sequence goes on along the minus strand of JAJRWJ010000149.1, from coordinate 3,024 downwards.
GAATTTTGGTGTACAGACTATGTTAAACAGGGGGAAATATGGCCGGTGTTTTAGATGGTGTCGATCAGCGTACACAGTTGGCGGGGCACAACCGCTTTGAACTGCTGCTTTTCAAATTGGCCGGACGACAACGCTTTGGCATCAATGTTTTCAAGGTGCAGGAAGTCATTCAGTGTCAGGATCTGACCCAGATTCCGCATGCCCATTCCGTTATTTGCGGCATTGCCCATTTGCGCGGCAAAACCATTCCGGTACTGGATCTGTCGTTGGCCATTGCCATGCAGCCATTGACCAGGGATGCCAGCAGTTATGTGATTGTCACTGAATACAACAGGACCATACAGGGATTTCTGGTCGGCGCGGTTGACCGGATTATCAATATCGGCTGGACAGCAGTGAAAGCACCGCCTAAAGGCATGGGCAAGGAAGGATATTTGACGGCAGTGACCGAAGTGGACGGTGATCTGATCGAAGTGATTGATGTCGAGAAAATCATGAAGGAAGTCATCGGTGGGCAGGAAGAGGCATCCGAGGAAGTCATCGACCAGGAAATGAGCGCCCGCGACAGCCATATACTGGTGGTCGATGATTCCACCGTGGCGCGTAACCAGGTGAAAAGGGTATTGCAGCAGCTGGATTGTCAATGTACCTTGCTCAAGGATGGCCAGGAAGCCTGGGAACATCTACAGGAGCTGGTGCAGCAGGGCATCAATATCGAAGAGCGCTATGCGATGATCATTTCCGATGTGGAAATGCCCAGGATGGATGGCTATACGCTGGCGGCCAAAATCAAGAAGGAACCTCTGATGAAGGATGTTTACCTGATTCTGCATACATCGTTGAGTGGGGTGTTCAATTCCAGCATGGTGGAGAAAGTCGGAGCCAATGAATTTCTTGCAAAATTCGCCCCCGATGAGCTTGCCAGAACCGTACAAAACCGGATCAAAAACCACTGTCCTGGCCAAGATAGCCTGATGGTCGGATAAGCCGCCATGTTGATGGCTCGATACTATGACCAAGGTTGACAGCGTTCTCGATCTGGGCGGCAACGCTGTTCTGGATGCCCGGCTTTCGGAAATTTCCATCCAGGAGTACCAGCTGTTTCAGAGGTTTCTCAGTGAATGTTCCGGCATCGTTCTCGGAGACAACAAGCAATATCTGGTCAAGAACCGCTTGACGGGTATACTGAAGGAGCTGGATCTGCATTCGCTGACGGAACTGGTGGCGGCACTCAAATCGGGAACCAGCGCGGCAAACCAGCTGAAAGCCAGGGTCATCGATGCCATGACCACCAATGAGACCTTCTGGTTTCGGGATGATATGCACTTTCGGGAGTTGAAGGAAAAGCTTTTTCCGGAACTGTTGGAAGGCAGAATCGGCACCATCAGAGTCTGGTCTGCCGCCTGTTCTTCTGGACAGGAGCCATACTCGGTCAGTATCTGTGCGGAACAGGTACTCGCTGGCAGAACATCCGGCCTGAGCGGCAATGTTCAGGTGATCGGGACAGATATTTCCGATCGAATTCTGGCGCAAGCCAGAAACGCGCATTATTCAGACATGGCGCTATCGCGTGGCCTGAGTCCGGACATCAGAATACGTTATTTTCGCTCTGTCAATGATGGCTACAAATTGAAATCGGCGGTCACCAGCCGGGTCCGGTTTCAGCAGTTCAATTTGCTCAAACCTTTTTCGGTATTGGGTCGCTTCGATATCATTTTTTGCAGAAATGTGCTGATTTATTTTTCTGAAGACGTGAAGATCGATATTCTGGCGCGCATGGTGGAATCATTGCAGCCAGGAGGTTATCTCTTTCTCAGCAGCACTGAAGCCATGCCAGCCGCTGTCAGGCAGCTGCAAGCCGTCAGAGGCAAGTACGCCAGATATTTTCAAAAGCTTTCCTGAAAACCGGCCGTCCATCAGCCACACCTCCATTCCATACTCTCCACCTGTAAATTCCTGTCTGGCAAAAAATTGACGCTCTGGATGAGTTTTTCGTTGATTGATGGCGGCTAATAATTGCCGCTTGTCCATCATTGCAGCGAATTTTAAAATATTTTTGCCTGCTCATGGCCTCTGGCTGGGCTGGTCATGGCCGGCTCCAGCGCCGAATCTGTTTCCTGACCGATATTCATTGTTTGCTCGATATCATCTTAAATTCAAATAGATACAAAGCAATCCGAGGATCCGCGCAAGGCCGGCGCCAGAAATGCTGCGGACAGCGCAGCGGAACATCCTGACGGGATTGCATACCGGACCGCGCAATCCAATCTGGCATGAGAAATGCTTCTTGAAATAACAAACCGTAACAAGAGGCAATTTACATGATCATCAGTTTTGACAAGGCTCTCGGTATACACACCCAGGCGCTGTTACTGCGTGAACGACGCAGCGCCGTTCTGGCGGCAAATCTGGCCAATGCCGATACACCCGGCTTCAAGGCGCGGGACCTGGATTTTCAGTCGATTCTGAAACAGACCGGATCGCCAAACCTTACCATGGAAAAAACTCACGAACAGCATATAGCTGCAGGTCGACTGCAGCTCGGTGCGCGTCTGCAATACCGCCAGCCAAACCAGGCCGCTCTGGATGGCAATACCGTCGAGACACATATAGAACAGGCCAAATATGCGGAAAACGCCTTGCAGTATCGGGCCAGTCTGCGTTTTATCAATGGCACAATTTCGGGTCTGATGACCGCTCTAAAAGGAGAATAAGCATGTCCGCTTTCAAGATTTTCGATATTGCCGGCAGTGGCATGAATGCCCAGTCGTTGCGTTTGAATCTGGTCGCCAGCAATATTTCCAATGCCAACAGTGTCAGCAGCAGTATAGGTGATACGTATAAATCCAGACAACCGGTATTTGCCGCGCAGCTGAACAACATCCTGGACAAGCAGCAGGCTGCGACCGGCGTCAGGGTGCTTGGTGTGGTGGAAAGCCAGGCGCCGTCGGTCAAGGAGTATGCACCCAAGCATCCCAAGGCCGATGCCGACGGCTATATCTACAAGCCCAATGTCAACACGGT
>JAJRWJ010000148.1 GCA_024276805.1 Gammaproteobacteria bacterium | reverse complement strand
TGTGCATTGGCGGTGATTTCACGGGTTTCCCGGGCGCTGAAACGCAGCACCCGATAGCGTTGCGTGATGTTCCGGGTTTTCCGGGCAGAATTGGAACACAGGGAAGATAAAGGGGCCTCTGCGGTTTCAAACAGGTATTTTTTACCGGCCCTGGCGATATTCAGGCGCTGCAGCAGTGAGGGGCGCCTGCCGGTCTCTGCCACAGGTAGCCATTGCTGTTGTGTTTCTCCGCTATTGCCCAGGCTGTGAATGAGGCGTTCCCCGCCATGGGCATCCAGCAGGGAATGATGCCAGGAAAATACCAGCAGCGAGCGCTGTTTTGGCAGATGCCCCAGAGTGATTCTGAAAGGCGGCTGCCGCAGTGGCTGGATCGGCTGCTCCAGCAGGAAGTCGGGAATGCCCTGATATTCCGGCAGCCGGTGTTCGGTGATTTCCGGTAGCGGCGTGTTCGTATCACGGCGCCATTTGCTCAGTACAAAGGGTAGTCCTGGTTGCAGGCGCAGCGCTGTCAGCCAGCGAAATACCGGCTGCCTGTATAGATGCCTCTGCAGCGCAGCGCGCTCCAGAGTGCCATCCAGTTCGACGGCCAGCGAACAGACATTGCGTTTGCCGCTGGCGGAAAACATGATTCGATCGAGCTGATAGAGAAAATAATCGATACCGTTGCAGATGAATTGCTCGGGCAGATCGGGCATCGCTTCAGGCATTGCCTTGCTGCAGCTGCATGGCGCAGCAGGTACTCAGGCTGTGTACGCTGAACAGATTTTCCGGAGTCAACGATTCCGGGGCAAGAAGCAGTCCGTAGCGGCGCTCGATAAACAGAACCAGTTCCATCAGTGAATAGGAATCCACACCCAGCAGCGCCAGTTCACTGGACGGCTGGATGGCAATGCCGGGCGCCAGAATATTGTCCTGCAGAAACGCACAAAGTGCCTGGGCAATCTGGGTAATGGAGGATGCATGAGCGTGCCGGGTATCGTTCATTTTACTGGGGGATTCGGCAGGAAAAGAAAGGCGATCAGTGGATGACATAACGCTGCGGATCGATATTCTGCAAGCCATATTTGACCAGGATGCGCAGCAGGGTCATGCTCACCGGCCGGGTTGCCGCGGCGCCGCTGAAAATGCTGCTCATGTGCCCGGAAATCCACGGTGTCAGCAGGCGGCCAGCGGCAGTTCTGGCGAAGGATTCGCCGGATTTGATGCTGGCCATGATACGGCCATCGTAATAGTGGCCAACGATCTCGAACCAGGCCTGCAAATGCTGGCAGATGGCTTGTTCGTAACTGCTCAGGGGCTTTCCCCGGGATATGGTTTCAGCCAGTTTGTAGGCGCTGTCCATCGCGATCAGCATGCCGCTGGAAAATACCGGATCGACGAAGCCACCGGAGTCCCCAAGCATCACCCAGTTATCACCTCTCCAGCGTGTCGACCGGGATTGATAGTTCCTGAAACGTTGCACAGGTGTCAGACGCTGCGCCTGTGGGGCAAATTTCCGCACGACGCTGTCTTTCCGAAGCAGACGGTCATACTGTTGCTCCGGTGTTTCGTCGCTTCCACCAGCATAGTCGGCGGGCACCACAAAGCCCAGGGAAACGCGCTGTGGCAATGGTATCCGCCAGCTCCAGCCATGCTCCAGGCGGTCGGTATGCACATAGCCGGGATCTAACAATTCCGTGTGATCGACGTGGGCAAACAGCGCGATGTCTTCACGGCTGCCTTTTTGTACAGGGATGTCCAGCAGTTGCCCGATCAACCGGACCCGGCCTGCGGCATCGACGATCAAATCCGGCTCCGAGCCTTGCCAGCAGTCACTGGCGGCTTGCAGGGATTCAGTATCCAGCATGATGCCGTCGGCGCCGCTGCGCTGCAATCGCGCAGGCCGCTCAAGCAGTTTCACACCGGCATTGCGCGCGGCATTACGCAGCGTCTCATTGAAGTGCTTGCGCGGCACGTTGTAGGAATACTCTGGCAGATTGTCGGGATTGTCGGCAAAACGAAAGGCGAAAGTCTCTGCGCCGTCGAAAGTGAAGCAGGCGCCGGGCTTCAGGGTGCTGCAGGCGGCCACTTCCGGTTCGATACCGAGGTCCTGCAGCATGGGTATGATCATCGGCACCAGCGATTCCCCAACCACGACAGGGGCTTTTTCGGGCAGGTAGTACATGGCCACATCACGGCCGGCGCGTCGCAGCAGAATGGCAAGGGTGCTGGCAGCTGGTCCGCCGCCGATGATCGCTATGTTGTTTATGCTTTCCACGTCAACCCTGCGGCAGCCAGTTGTTCACTGCCAAATACACGGATTTTACCGCCTGGGACAAGGTGATTGCAACCCCGATGTCGGGTCTGGAATGGATTCGGGAGCCGTAACCGGAACTGTGCCGGCCGGGATTGAGCAGAAACTGCATGCCGGTATCTTTCTATTGTTGGATTGCGGCCCGTTATCGCCGGGTGGGCGGCAAACAGTCTGGAGACGCTTTTCCCGATGAGCAGTCTGGTGGCTGCCTGGTCGTGCCTGCATTTCTTACACCATAATGCGGCGCAGTCTGACCCATTTCATAGGCTCCGATATCGGGTGCGGAACCGCTGAAGCCATCGGTGATTCCCGGTATGATTTTTCCGGCATCGATGGTGCTGCCGGTTTTTCCTGAGGCGTTGAAAAATCCTGGTCAGCTGGCGAGATGCTGACTGTTCAGGTAGTGATCGGTCTGCATGGCGATCAGCCGCGACACCGTACGCTGGTATTCGAAGGCGCCGTCTGAATCCTTGTACAGTTCTTCGGCGGGGACTTCGGCGCTGCAGATCAGTTTCACCCGGTGTTCATAGAGAGCGTCGATCAGGGTCACCAGACGGCGCGCCTGGTTGCGTTTTTCAGGCGTCAGTCTGGGGATGTCGGCGATGATCAGGGTGCTGAATTCACAGGCGATTTCCAGGTAGTCCGCAGGACCCAGCGGCTGTTCGCAAAGTTCCCTGAAGGAACTCAGGGCGATATCGCCATGCACCGCGCCGAGTGCCACCGTGCGTCCCAGAACGTCCACGGATCCCGGTTGCAGCGGGGCAAAATTGCTCAGTTCATTGTAGCTTTGCCGGATGAATCGCGTGGCAGCTGTGCCCAGCGGATAAAAATAGGTGGTGCCCAGCGCACGCAGATGCGTGAGCCGGTAGTCCCGGGGGGAGGCCAGTTCGACGACATCGGCCTGCTCCTGCAACAGGCGGATAAAGGGCAGAAACAGTTCCCTCTGCAGTCCGCCTGCGTAGAGATCATCGGGGTGGCGGTTGGAAGTGGCGACGATGACCACGCCGGCGGCGAACAGCTGGCTGAACAGCCTGCCCAGAATCATCGCATCGGCGATGTCGGTGACGTGAAATTCATCGAAGCATAGCAGCTGCGTCGAGGTACTGATGTTTTTTGCCAGCGCCGGGATGACTTCGGCGCCATTCCGCTGCCGCCATTGGTGGACAAATTCATGGACTTCGAGCATGAAGGCGTGAAAATGCACCCGCCTTTTCCGGGTTACCGCACAGCATTCAAAGAACCAGTCCATGAGCATGGATTTGCCGCAGCCAACACCGCCGTGGATATACAGACTTTTACTCTTTTTCGGTTGCGCCGTGAATAGTTTTAGCGCGTCGGGTTTCTGCTGATAATGGCATTCAGTCTCAAGATTGTGGGAAAGACTTTGCAGCTTCCGCAGCACTTCGAATTGCGCCGGATCGTGGTGAATGTGCTTTTGCCTGACCTGTTCCTGGTAGAGCCGTTCCAGTTCGGGGACATGTTCGGGCAAGTCATCGGGTTGCAGGGCAAGGGGCTGTGAAAAAAATCTTTTCAGCATGGATGTCGGGTTGTTTCGATACGGTTTGCACCGCAATGTGGTGGAGATGCGATACTTCAGACCAATGCCAAGCTGCCTGGCGCCATGGTCTGTGTGTCTGAAGAACAATGGAAAATCATGGCAGGTCGGGTAACGCGTAGCGTGCCCAACAATGCAAACCCTGTTGGGCACGCCGCTATCGCTCCTTTGGCCGGCCTGCTTATTCCTCTGTCGGTTTGAACTTCAGGTTTCCAGTTTGACTTTAGCAGCTTTTTCCCGGTAGGCATCGAGCTGGTCGAAGTTCAGGTAACGATAGGTATCGTCGGCGTCTTCGCTGAGCAGTCCGATATGCTGGTGATACTCGGCCAGGGTCGGTATTTTACCCAGGATGGAGCAGACCGCGGCCAGTTCAGCGGAAGCCAGATAGACATTGGCGTTGTTGCCCAGCCGGTCGGGGAAGTTACGTGTCGATGTAGACACCACGGTGGCATTGTCCGCAACCCGCGCCTGGTTGCCCATGCACAGGGAGCAGCCGGGGATTTCCATTCTGGCGCCGGATTTGCCGAAAATGTTGTAGTAGCCTTCTTCGGTCAGTTTGTCCTGATCCATTTTTGTCGGCGGTGCGATCCACAATTTGGTTGGCAATGCTCCGGACTGTTTTTCCAGCAATTTGCCGGCAGCGCGGAAATGACCGATATTGGTCATGCAGGAGCCGAGAAACACTTCGTCGATTTTGGTGCCGGCGACTTCCGACAGCGGTTTGACGTCGTCAGGGTCATTGGGACAGGCCAGCAGCGGTTCCTCGATGCTGGACATATCGATTTCGATGACCTCGAAGTATTCCGCATCGGCATCCGGCGCCAGCAGCTCCGGATTGTCCAGCCAGTTCTGCATGGCTGTGATGCGCCGCTGTATGGTTCTGGCATCCTGATAGCCTTCGCTGATCATCCATTCCAGCAGGGTGATATTGGAGTTCAGATATTCCCGGATGGGGGCTTCGTGCAGACGTATCGTGCAGCCGCCAGCGGAACGTTAGGCGGAGGCATCGGACAGTTCGAAGGCCTGTTCGATCTTCAGGTCAGGCAGCCCCTCGATCTCCAGAATACGACCGGAAAAGACATTCTTCTTGCCCTTTTTCTCGACGCTCAGCAGGCCACGCTGAATTGCCGCATAGGGAATGGCGTTGACCAGGTCGCGCAGCGTGATGCCTGGCTGCATCTCCCCGGTGAAACGCACCAGTACCGATTCCGGCATGTCCAGCGGCATGACGCCGGTTGCCGCGGCAAACGCCACCAGTCCGGAGCCGGCCGGGAAGGAAATGCCGATGGGGAAGCGGGTATGGGAATCACCGCCGGTGCCGACCGTATCCGGCAGCAGCATCCGGTTCAGCCAGGAATGGATGATGCCGTCGCCGGGACGCAGCGAGACGCCGCCACGGTTCATGATGAAATCGGGCAGGGTATGCTGCATCTCGATGTCCACCGGTTTCGGATACGCGGCGGTGTGGCAGAAGGACTGCAGCACCAGATCCGCGGAAAATCCCAGGCAGGCCAGGTCTTTCAGTTCATCACGGGTCATCGGGCCGGTGGTGTCCTGTGAGCCGACAGTGGTCATGTGCGGCTCGCAGTAGGCGCCGGGACGAATGCCTGTCACACCGCAGGCCTTGCCGACCATTTTCTGCGCCAGGGTGAAGCCCTTGCCGGTGTCGGTGATATCGGGCGGGCGGCGGAATACCGTGGACGGCTCCAGGCCCAATGCCTTGCGCGCCCGGTCGGTCAGGCCCCGGCCAATGATCAGCGGAATCCGGCCTCCGGCCCGGACCTCGTCCAGAATGACGTCGGTTTTCAGGGCAAAGTGGCAAAGCACTTCGTCGCTGTCGTGGCGTTTGATCAGCCCTTCGTAGGGGTGGATATCGATGACATCACCCATGTCCATCTGACTGACGTCACACTCGATGGGCAGCGCCCCGGAATCTTCCATGGTGTTGAAGAAAATCGGCGCTATCTTGCCGCCGATGCAGACGCCGCCGGTCCGTTTGTTGGGCACATGGGGAATGTCCTGGCCGATATGCCACAGGACTGAATTGGTCGCCGATTTACGTGATGAACCGGTACCCACCACATCCCCGACATAGGCCACCGGGAAGCCCTTG
>JAJRWJ010000147.1 GCA_024276805.1 Gammaproteobacteria bacterium | reverse complement strand
GGCGAATTTGTTTTTCACGTTGATTTCAGCCATGCCGGTTTCGTTGTCATAGGCCCTGATTTCACCGCAAAACTGTTGCCGGTGGCTTTTCGAGTAGCCGCTGAGGTAGTTTTGCTGTTCGTGGGTATGATGGCGCTGGTAGAAGCCATCGGTATAGCCGCGGTTGGCCAGGTTTTCCAGCACACCGAGCAGATGCGGCTGAAATTCACGCCCGGCCAGGGCATCGTCGATTGCCTGGCGGTAGGTCTGCGCGGTCCGGGCGACATAGTAGTGGGATTTGGTCCGGCCTTCTATTTTCAGGCTGTCGACACCAATTTCCACCAGCTTTTGTACGTGTTCTATCGCCCTGAGATCCTTGGAATTCATGATATAGGTGCCATGTTCATCTTCCATGACCGGCAGCAGCTCCCCGGGACGGCCTTCTTCTTCCAGGAAATAGACATGGTCTGCCAGGGGGTGGCGTTCGGCGCCGCCGCAGCTGGCAGTATTGAGATCGGCGAGGGTCAATGCAGTGTTGTTCGGCAGGTAGTCGCCTTCGGCATTCTCCCGGGCGGGCTGCATATCGTATTTCCAGCGGCAGGAATTGGTACAGGTTCCCTGATTGGGGTCGCGATGATTGAAGTAACCGGACAACAGGCAGCGTCCGGAATAGGCGATGCACAAGGCGCCATGGACAAATACCTCCAGTTCCATATCCGGGCACTGCTGGCGGATCTCGGCAATTTCGTCCAGGGACAACTCCCGGGACAGGATCACTCTCTCGATGCCGACACTGCGCCAGAATCTGACGCTGGCGTAGTTGACGGTATTGGCTTGCACGGACAGATGTACAGGCATGTCCGGCCAGTTTTCCCGCAGCATCATGATCAGTCCTGGATCGGCCATGATAAGGGCGTCGGGCTGCATGGCGATAATTGGCTCGATGTCTTTGAGAAAGCTTTTGACTTTACTGTTATGTGGGATAACATTGGCGGCAAGAAAGAATTTTTTGCCCAGTCGATGTGCTTCGGCAATACCTTTGGCCAGATTCTGTTCGAGGAAATCATTGTTGCGTACACGCAGGCTGTACCTGGGTTGACCGGCATACACGGCATCGGCGCCATAGGCAAAGGCATAGCGCATGTTGTTGATGGTTCCGGCAGGGGAAAGCAGTTCGACTTTTTTCATTGGCGGTGGCAGGATGATTGCGGTGGCGGCTATTTTAACGTATTGTCGAAGCAGGAAATACCGGTACTTTACAAGGGGAATGGCAGTATGTGGGTGTTTTTTCTGATTGCCCTGTCAATGCTTTTCATTATCGGTAATGCACTGATTCTTCTGAGAACGGCAAAAAAGCCTAAAGTTCCAGAGGATTTCAAAGCGCATACAGATGATGATCAGGACAGCGGCTGGTAACCGTGAAACCGATGGCCTATCTGCGCTGTGTCTCCAGGGTGAAGGTGACCGGACCGTCATTGATCAGTGAAACCTGCATGTCGGCACCGAACTGGCCACAGGCAACGTTGTGAAAACAGTCCCGCGCCTGCTCGACGAGATGGCCAAACAAGTCCCGTCCCTGTTCCGGTGGCGCGGCGCCGGTAAAACTGGGGCGATTGCCTTTTCTCGTATCGGCGGCCAGCGTAAACTGTGGCACCAGCAGCAGTCCGCCGGCGATATCCTCCAGACTCAGGTTCATGCGTCCTTCGGCATCCGGGAAGATGCGGTAATTCAGGATGCGTTGCAACAGCCGCTCGACGTCCTTTTCGCTGTCCTGCCGCTGTACCGCCACTAAAGCCAGGATGCCCCGGTCGATGTAGCCGGTCTCCAGGCCATCTACAGTGACTTTGGCCATCGTCACACGCTGAATGATAGTGATCATGGGTGGGGTTTTACTTGCAGGTCCTAATCTTTCCTGGCAATCATAACCGGGGATACTGAAAATCACAATGTTGACAAGAATCGGAAAATGATCCAAAGGAAAAAGCTTTTGTTATGGTTGCTTGTCTTGCTGGGCATGCCGGCGGCTGCGGAAATCTATCGCTGGCGGGATACAGCCGGGGAAATTCATTACAGCGACCGGCCGCATGTCGATGCCAGGCCGGTTCAGGTTGATCCTGGATATACCTATTACCATGTCAAAAGAGTCTATGACGGGGATACCATCCTGTTGCAGAACCGGTTGAAAGTAAGGTTTCTGGGCATCAATACGCCAGAAGTGGAAGGCAGGAACAAACTCGCCGAAGCAGGAGGTGAACAGGCGAAACAATGGCTGCAAAAGGCTTTGTCGGGAAGGAAGGTTCGTTTGCAGTACGATGTCGATAAAAAAGACAAATATGGCCGTAGCCTGGCGCAGGTATTTACCGATGAAGGATTGCACGTCAACTGGCAACTGGTCAGGGAAGGTCTGGCAATTGCCAGCATCCATCCGCCCAATCTCAGGTACAGTGAGGAACTGCTCGCCGCCCAGCGACAGGCACAGGCGGAAAAACTGGGTATCTGGGGGTACCCTGAATACGCGGTCAAACCGATAGAGAGCCTGCCAAAGGGCCAACGAAAGGGTTGGCAGCGTCTGACTGGCAGGGTTATCAGAGTGAGCAACAGTCGCAAATTCAGTTATCTTGAATTTTCCAGACGAATCGATGCCAGAATCGAACGACGTTTTCTGTATCTGTTCCCCGACTTGCAGCAATATGTCGGCAGGGACATCGTTATCAGCGGCTGGCCCAGTCGGAGAAAGGGACATTATTCCATTCTGCTGCGTCACCCCAGTGCCATCGAGGTCCTGCATTGATTCCGGCAACTGCAGCATCCTTTGGGCTGAACCTGCCTTTTTCCAATACAAGAACAGCCAGGGGAAACAATTTTTCATTGCCTGGAATTGAAAAATGAGCAAGACTGTTCAACTATGAAGGCAGACGGGATCGATAAACAGCGTTACGATGTGATCGTGGTCGGCAGTGGCATAGGAGGGCTTACCTCCGCTGCGTTGCTGGCCAGGGTCGGCAAAGCGGTGCTGTTGCTGGAACAGCATGACCGGCCGGGAGGGTATGCCCATGGCTTCAAGCGCAAACGCTATCAATTCGACTCCGGCGTACATTTGACCAGCGGTTGTGGGTTAAATGGCTACCGTGGCGGACAGGTCATCCGCAAAGTCTTGCAGGCGGTCGACTGTTACCAGGAGATCGAATTCCTGTCGGTAGACCCGTTCAGTCATGTCGTTTATCCG
>JAJRWJ010000011.1 GCA_024276805.1 Gammaproteobacteria bacterium | reverse complement strand
CCTCCATTCACCCCGGTGGCGGCACCTCTTCAAATGAATTCAGTTCCGAGACCTGGCTGAGTTTCAATTCCCTGCAAAGAGGGGGGACGGCATTGGTAGAATACGATTATCAGTTTTCAAAGCCAATTGTACAAACAGAAGATTTCTATAAGTATCCTCCTGAATGCTCTAATGGTACAAACTCCTATGGAAACTCAATTAACCTGCTTAGAGGTATATGGGCTACACAATTGTATGGTGGATGGAATGCAGGGTTTGAGACAGTGGCCGGATGCAACAATGATGACTATAACTATTATTTAAGTAATCTGGCCAGCACGGCGATTCAGTTACACACGTATTTAAAAAGATTTTTTGTACAACAAACTGAATTTTGGAAGCTGGCGCCCAATAATCAACTGGTTACTTCTTCAAATGCATGGGCTGCTGCACAACCTGGCAAAGAATTTGTTGTTTATATAACAGGAAACTCAAGTTCAACGGCATCTGTTGATGTAGACCTTTCCAGTACAGCCGATATATTAAACGTTCAATGGTATAACCCCAGTACCGGCACAATTTTGACATCCAGGACTTCAACAGTTACTGGTGGAGGAATCAAAACCTTTCAAACTCCAGACTTTAATGATTGGGTTTTACACATATTTTCTGATCAAATCACTCCTGTTTCTACTACTATAGATCAGAATTCTCTAGCAGCTCCAATTGGTCTTAAATTGAAGTTAAATTAAAAGTGAGCTTGAACGGATTTAAAGTGGATTTCAGAATGTCTTATAAAATTGTACCTGATTACATATAAGATTCAGCCAGACTTGCAGACCGTCAAAGCATCGTCATACCGGCAGGGAAGCCGGTATCCAGAGCACAGGGATGTCCCCCCTCACAACTATGGATGCTGATTTTACAGCCATATCCTGGATGCCGGCAATCCCCCCCGTCAGGGACGGGACTGGCTCTTCCGGGGTGACATGGCATGAAGCGTGACTGTTAAATATGAAACCAGCTGTAATTGGTGGGTAATCAGGTACCTGAAAAAGCATCATAACCCATTTTTAGCATTTCCATGAAAAAAAGCCGTTAATTCAATGTGTTACAATTCGTATGGCACTACAATATGTAGTGCCATACGAACAATAAGTATTTGAAATTATTGTAGTTTATTTTCAAAATGCTAAATATCGGATAAGTTATTGATAACTCATCCTGAGACTGTAAAAGCCGGCTGAATTCCAGAGATGGTGTGAATATTTACGTCGAATCAGTTGGTGTCTCTATAGATAATCCCATCAATCATTACCCCTGAAATGCTGAAAATTTACATGTAAAGCGTATAGTAAAGGCATTCTATTTTCGCGAGGTGATGACATGTTGATAAAAACGGAAAAGACCATTCCAGCCAGTGAGATCACCGGTCAATCCCAGTTCCTGTCACGCAGGAAGTTTATCTGGGCCGCAGCCGGGACCGCTGCGGCGGGACTGGCGGGCGGCCTGCTGTCCGGGCCGGTCCATGCCGCAGGGGGGGAGTACGCCGATGTTCCTCGGGGGCCCTATTCGGCACAACTGCCGGTCACCGATTTCGACTATGTGGCCAATTACACGAATTATTATGAATTCACCACCAACAAGGAGGATTCCACCCGTCTGGCAAAGGCGCTGCCTGTCTCACCGTGGTCCGTGACGGTCGAAGGCGAGGTGGATAAAAAAGGCGTCTTCCATCTCGAGGATTTACTGAAACAGCATCCCCTGCAGGAGCGTGTCTATCGTTTCCGCTGTGTCGAGGCCTGGTCCATGGTGGTGCCGTGGATCGGCTTTCCGCTGGGTGATCTGCTGAAAAGTCTGCAGCCCACTTCCAGGGCGCGGTATGTGCAATTCACCACGTTGTACAAGCCGGATGTGATGCCCGGTCAGCGCTCTTCGGTGCTGGACTGGCCGTATGTCGAAGGTCTGCGTATCGATGAGGCCATGCATCCACTGACGCTGCTGGTGACTGGCATGTATGACGACCCGCTGCCCAAGCAGAATGGCGCTCCGCTGCGACTGATCGTGCCGTGGAAATATGGCTTCAAAAGCATCAAGGCGATTGTCAGGATTCGTCTGCAAGAGACGATGCCGAAGACTGCCTGGAACATGAGCGCGCCCGGGGAATACGGGTTTTATGCCAACGTCAATCCCCTTGTTCCCCATCCCCGCTGGAGCCAGAGAACGGAACGGGTGTTGGGTGGCAGTATCTTTACCCCGAAGCGCAAGACGGAGCTGTTCAATGGCTATAGCGAGCAGGTGGCGAAACTCTACGCGGGCATGGATCTGAAAAAATATTTCTGAACCCGCATGGCCATTGGGAAAATTCAGGGACGTGTTTACAGATTTCTGGTTTTTATCGCCTGCCTGCTGCCGTTTTTCTGCTTGCTGATCGACACTTTACTGGGACGGCTTGGGGCCAATCCCGTTGAAACGCTGCATTTTCGCACCGGCGACTGGACCCTGCGGTTTTTGTGTCTGACGCTGGCGTTGCGGCCGGCGAGGGTGCTCAGTGGTCAGAATTGGCCATTGCGCTTCAGGCGCATGGTTGGCCTGTTTACCTTCTTTTATGCGACGCTGCATATGCTGGTGTATGTGGCGCTCGATCAGTCATTTTCCTGGGCGCAGATCCGTGACGAAATACCCGAAACCCCCTATGTCATCGTCGGCCTGCTGGCCTACCTGCTGCTGACGCCACTGGCGTTGACGTCGACCAAAAAAATGCAGCGGCGCCTGGGCAGGAACTGGAAAAAGCTGCACAGTCTGATCTATGGCGCCGCGCTACTGGCGCTGGGGCACTACTTCTGGCTGGTCAAGAAGGATTACAGCGAGCCATTGTTCTATACCATATTGATTTTACTGCTGCTTGGTTTCCGGGTGGCGCAGGCGCGACGGAAGCGGCGGCGCATTAGAAATTCGGCGCAGCTTTTAGGCGATGGATGACAGGTAGGGCGGATCAGCGCAGCGCCATCCGCCACTTGGCCTTTTCCCGGCGGATGACGCTGCGTTGATGCGTTGCCGGGTTGTTCCAATGCTATCTACGCGTCATCGGAAAAACAAGCATGGCTGGATTGGCAAATTAGTTCCCGTCTATAAATGACGGGAACTATGAAGAAAACAGCCAATCGCATTGGCTGTTTTATTTCTATAAACAGCCCATGGATGGGTGTTTATAGACTCTAACAAATTAGGTTTCCCCATCAGTGGATGTCGAAGCCTGTAAAGTGATCGCTGTTCTGCGTTTCCGCGACGCTGACCTCGCTGACCCTTGCCAGCAGCGGGCCGCGCCGGCACCATTCGGTCAGTTGTCGCAGTGCCTGCTGTTCGCCTTCGGCAATGATCTCCACGCGGCCATCGGGCAGGTTTCTGGCGAAGCCCCGCACCCCCAGCAGGTCGGCCTGTTTTTTTGCCGACGCGCGGAAAAACACACCCTGCACTTTGCCGGCAACGATGATTTTTATGCGCTGCTGCATTTTTCTATTCTCCAGCAATGATGAATCCTGGGGTTTCTGGCAAAATCCTCGGGAATCGTCTGCCTGCTGATATCCTGCAGCAGCAGCGGCTGCAGACCCTGCTGGTCCATTTTGAAGCGGCGGAAATTGGTGGAAAAATACAATGTTCCACCGGGCGCCAGCAGTTCCGCGGTCATTCGGATCAACTGCTGATGCTGCTGCTGGATGTCGAATGCCTGTTCCATGCGTTTGGAATTGGAGAAGGTCGGCGGGTCGAGAAAAATCAGATCGTATTTTTCCCTGCCGGAATCCCGTCGGGCCGCCTCATCCAGCCATTCCAGGCAGTTTGCCCGGATGAATTCATGCTGGCCATGCAGCTTGTTCAGCTGCAGATTTCTTTTTGCCCAGTCCAGATAGGTTCTGGACATGTCCACGCTGGTGGTGCTTCGGGCGCCGCCCAGCGCCGCATGGATGGTGGCCGCTCCGGTATAGCAAAACAGATTCAAAAAGTGTTTGCCCCTGGCCTGTTGCTGAATCAGCAGGCGGATCGGGCGGTGGTCGAGAAACAGGCCGGTATCCAGATAGGTCTGGAAATTCACCTGGAACAGACAACCGTTCTCCTCGACGACATGAAATTCGCCCGGGCTTGGCTGCTTTTCATACTGACTGTCGCTTTGCTGTCGGCGCCGGACTTTCAGGAAGATCTGCTGTTTATCGACTTGCAACAGTCCGGGGATCACCGACATGGCCTCGCTCAGACGCTGATCGGCTTTGCGCTTGTCGATGCTCTTCGGCGCGGCGTATTCCTGGACGTTGATCCAGGTCGCAGCGCCCTGGTCCCGGTAGACGTCGATGGCCAGGGCGTATTCCGGCAGGTCGGCATCGTAGAGCCGGTAGCAGTTTATGTTGCTGCGTCGGACCCATTTGGAGAATTTTTTGATGTTTTTCTGCAGGCGGTTGGCAAACATTTGCGCACCGGGGGAGGCAGCCGGCTGTCGGCTGGCCCTGCTGACCTGGGCGATGCGCTGCTGTTCGGTCTGGTTTTTCGGCTGAAAGAAAT
>JAJRWJ010000146.1 GCA_024276805.1 Gammaproteobacteria bacterium | reverse complement strand
TCAGCCCAGCTCGGCCAGAAGTAGTTCCTGCAGAGCTTCCGCCTGTCGTCGGTAACCACCGCCAAACAGATTCAGGTGATTGAGAACATGATAGAGATTGTATAGCGACTTGCGGATTGCATAGCCTGGATCCAGTGCCCAGGACTCATTGTAGGCCGCGTAGAAATCATTGCTGAAGCCGCCAAACAGTTCCGTCATGGCCAGATCGGCCTCACGGTCGCCATAATAACAGGCCGGGTCGAAAATGACCGGCTGTCCCTGCGTATCGGCGGCGGCGTTGCCCGACCACAGGTCGCCGTGCAGCAAGGCTGGCTGCGGGCTGTAATCGCTGAAGAAAGCTTCCAGGCTGGCGCAAAGCCTTTCACCATGCTTTTGCAGCCTGCCCCCATGACCGCGTTCTGCCGCCAGTTGCAGCTGGAACGCCAGACGCTGTTCGCGCCAGAAAGCGACCCAGTCGGCGTGGCTGCGATTGGGCTGGGGGGTGCTGCCAATGGTGTTGTCCCGATGCCAGCCAAAAAAGGGCTGCCGCTGGCGGTGCTGGCGCGCCAGCTGCCGGCCCAGCAGCCGGTCGCTGGCAGCGTTTCTGGAATGCAGGGGTATATAGTGCAGAACCAGAAAGGCATGGGATCCGGTCGTTCCACAGGTTACCGCCCCAGGTACGCGGACCGCGGCGCAGCGGGCCATTTCCTCGATGCCGGCAAATTCGGCGGCAAACATCGGCAGCATCTCCAGGCGATTCAGCTTGACGAAAAAACTTTCATCTTTGCCCTCGAGACGATAGGCGGTATTGATGCAGCCGCCGCCGACGGAATGGCTGTCGAGTATCTGAAAAGGCCGCTGTATGGCCTGTTGTATGCTGTCTGTGATGACCTGCCAGTCGATCATGGTTGCGTTACCATCGGAATATTATCAGTTAGAACCTGTAAACACCCATCCATGGGATGTTTACAGCCCGGAACTAATGTACAGAAAGGCATGATATAACACAAAGCACAGCTTGCACAGACAGCCTGACGAAGGGGTCTATTCTGCAAAGATGGCGGACTTTGTGGCTCCTTGTGTCCGCCATGATGGGGTAAACATTTTTTTCGGCCGGCTTTTCAGTTAAAATCCCTCACTCATCCAGTTCTGTAGAATTCATGTCTCAGCAAATTATCCGTTTTTTACAAACCGGCATCGCCATGATCGATGCCGTCAATGAGTGGTTTGGCCGCTGCGTCTCCTGGCTGACGCTGCTGATGGTGCTGGTCACCTTCAGCATCGTGGTCCTGCGCTATGTCTTCAATATCGGCTGGATTGCCATGCAGGAGTCGGTGGCTTACATGCACGGCCTGATGTTCATGCTGGCGGCCGCCTATACCTTGAAGCACGATGCCCATGTCCGTGTGGATATCGTCTATCAAAAATGCACTCCGCGAGTGCGCGCCTGGATCGACTTTTTCGGCGCTCTGCTGCTGTTGCTGCCGGTAGCTGGTTTCATCCTCTGGAGCAGCTGGGACTATGTGCTCAATTCCTGGTCAGTCAGCGAAGCATCGCGGAGCTCCGGTGGTCTGCCCGGCGTGTATCTGCTCAAGGCGGCGATTCCCGCCATGGCCGTCCTGCTGATTCTGCAGGGTCTGGCCCAGGCTGCGCGCAGTCTGCTCGTCGTCCTGGCCATTACGGAAGCTGTATAGCGATGGATTATATGGCGCTGTGGCTGTTTCTGGCTGTCTTTGCAGTGTTGCTCAGCGGCTATCCGGTGGCCTTCGCCTTGAGCGGCACGGCACTGGGCTTCGCGCTGCTGGGTCTGCATCTGGATGTGTTCGATGCGGCTTTCCTGAATGCGCTGCCCAACCGGCTGTATGGCATCATGAACAACACCACGCTGATTGCGGTACCGTTGTTCGTGTTTATGGGGGTGATGCTGGAAAAGGCACGCATTGCCGAAACCCTGCTGCAGGACATCGCGGCATTGTTCGGATCGCTACGCGGTGGCTTGGGCATCGCCGTCACGCTGGTGGGCATGCTCATGGCGGCCAGCACCGGTATCGTCGGGGCGACCGTGGTCACGATGGGACTGTTGTCGCTACCGACCATGCTCAGGAATCATTATGATCCGGCGGTGGCCTGCGGGGCCATCTGTGCCTCGGGGACACTGGGACAGATCATTCCGCCATCCATCGTTCTGGTGCTGCTCGGCGATGTCATTTCCTCCGCCTATCAGCAGGCACAGCTGGACATGGGTGTGTTTGCCCCGGAAACAGTGTCGGTGGGCGACCTGTTTGCCGGCGCCCTGCTGCCGGGTATCGGACTGGTGCTGCTGTATCTGCTGTATATCGTCATTACCGCCTGGCTGCGCCCCGGACTGATGCCGGTAGCCGAAATTCCGGACCGGGAAAACGACACGCGCAGTATTTTCCGGCATCTTCTGCTCAGTCTGCTGCCGCCACTGCTGCTGATTGTGGCGGTGCTCGGTTCCATCATGGGGGGGCTGGCGACCCCCACCGAAGCGGCTTCGGTGGGTGCGGTCGGGGCAATGCTGCTGGCCCTGGTACGCGGCCAGTGCACTCTGCAGATTCTCCGGCAAGTGATGCTCGATACCACCCGGGTGACCAGCATGGTATTCATGATATTGATTGGTGCGGCGCTGTTTTCCCTGGTGTTCCGCGGCTTTGGGGGCGATGATCTGGTCATCGGTCTGTTGTCGGATCTGCCTGGCGGCAACTTCGGCGCCATTTTTACCGTCATGCTGGTGATGTTTCTGCTCGGCTTCGTCCTGGATTTTATCGAAATCACCTTCGTCATCGTGCCTATCGTCGGTCCGGTACTGCTGGCCATGGGCATCGATCCTGTCTGGCTTGGCATCATGATTGCGCTGAATCTGCAGACCTCATTTCTGACGCCACCGTTTGGCTTCGCCCTGTTCTATCTGCGCGGCGTCGCACCTGCCGAAGTGACCACCGGCCAGATCTACCGGGGCGTGGCGCCTTTTATCGCCATTCAGCTGCTGATGCTGGCCATTCTCGCCAGTTATCCACGGCTGGCCACCTGGCTGCCCGCAGTCCTTTACCGATAAGTGAAAAACAGATGAAAATCCGTAGTCTTTTTTGCGCCCTGCTGCCCATCCTGCTGACTTCCGCCTGCGGCCAACCCGGCCCGTTGTATCTGCCCGGTGACCAGCCGCCCATTCATGTCCCGAAAAAAACTGACGAAGAACAATAACCATGGATCACTTTACCTATCACGGCGACCAGCTGTACGCGGAAGACGTTGCCGTGGAGCGCATCGCCCGGGAATATGGAACGCCCTGCTACATCTATTCCAGAGCCACGCTGGAGCGGCACTGGCGGGCCTTCGACCAGGCCTTTGCCGGCCATCCGCACCTGATCTGCTACGCCGTCAAGGCCTGTTCCAACATCGCCATCCTGAATCTGCTGGCGCGTCTCGGTTCCGGCTTCGATATCGTTTCCGTCGGCGAGCTGCAGAGAGTTCTGGCTGCCGGCGGCGACCCGAAAAAAATCGTTTTCTCCGGTGTCGGCAAACGCGAGGACGAAATCCGTGCCGCACTGCAGACAGGAATCCGCTGCTTCAATGTCGAGGTGGCCGCTGAAATCGATCGCATCGACCGGCTTGCCGGTGAACTGGGTTGCATTGCCCCGGTGTCGATAAGAGTCAATCCGGATGTCGATGCGCAGACCCATCCCTACATATCCACCGGCCTGAAGGAAAACAAATTCGGTATCGCTATCGACCTGGCTATGGATGTCTATCGGCACGCCGCGGCAATGCCGCATATCGACATCGTTGGCATCGATTGCCACATCGGTTCGCAACTCACCGCCACGGCGCCTTTTCTGGATGCCCTGGACAAGGTCCTGAAGCTGGCGGAAAATCTCAGGCAGACCGGCATTGCCATACGCCATATCGATCTGGGTGGTGGACTGGGTATCCGTTATCACGGCGAGCAGCCACCGGAGCCGGAGGAATATGTCCAGGCCATTCTCGACAGACTGGATGATCCAGGCATGGAACTGCTGCTGGAACCCGGTCGGGCCATTGCCGGTAATGCCGGCATCCTGACAACCCGGGTCGAATATCTGAAAGTCACCGCGGAGAAGAAGTTTGCCATCGTCGACGCGGCCATGAATGATTTGCTGCGTCCTGCGCTGTATGACGCCAGGCAGGAAATCGTTCCGGTCTGCCGGGATAATGGTAATGAAGCAGCGCTCTGGGATATCGTCGGGCCGGTGTGCGAAACCGGCGACTTTCTCGGCAAGGACCGGCGGCTGCAAATCCGGGAGGGCGACCTGCTGGCGGTGCGCTCATCCGGCGCCTACGGATTCACGATGAGCTCCAACTATAATTCCCGGCCACGGGCGCCGGAAATTCTCGTCGATGGCGCCCGGACACATCTGATCCGCGAGCGTGAGGCAATAGAAAGTTTGTGGGCGGGAGAGAAACTGCTGCCCTGATTTGCCAATTTGTAGCACATGACCAACAAGCGTATCACTTCTGGATCTTTGTTCACGGGTCTTTATGATAAAGCGAAGATACACGGTCAATCCATCAGCAGAGACTATCATTACAGAATGTTGCTTTTATGGTAAATTGACAGGCAATGAACATAGAATTCACGAAAATGCATGGTCTGGGTAATGATTTTGTCGTCATCGATGCCATCCGGCAGCCTCTAACCTTGACCGCCGAGCAGATTCGCCTGCTTGCCGATCGCCATTTTGGCATCGGTTGCGACCAGCTGCTGCTGGTGGAACCCGCAGTCAGCGGCAACGCCGATTTTCGCTACCGGATTTTCAACGCCGATGGTGGTGAGGTGGGGCAATGTGGCAACGGTGCGCGCTGCTTCGCCCGCTTTGTACGCGACCACAAGCTGACCGACAAGGAACAGATCCGGGTGGATACCCATTCCGGGCAGCTGCTGCTGCGTTTCGACGCGGATGACCAGATTTCCGTGAACATGGGCATTCCCCGGCACAATCCGGCGCAGATTCCCCTGCTGGCGGAACAGGAGTCGAAGTTTTATACCGTTTCCGTTGCCGATACGGAAAAAGCCTTTGGCGCCGTTTCCATGGGCAACCCCCATGCCGTGCTGCAGGTCCACGACATCAAGACCGCCCCGGTCAACGAGCTGGGGCCGATTCTGGAAAGCCATCCGGTTTTTCCCGAGCGGGCCAATATCGGCTTCATGCAGATCATCGATCGCCGGCATATCCAGCTGCGTGTCTATGAGCGCGGCGCCGGCGAAACGCTGGCCTGCGGCAGCGGCGCCTGCGCGGCGGTGGTGATCGGCAGAGAGCAGAATCTGCTGGATCAGGAGGTATCCGTGACCTTGCCGGGCGGCGAACTGACCATAAACTGGCAGGGCCGCGGCCATCCCGTCTATATGACCGGCCCGGCGGTCACGGTATTCGAGGGAACCATAACATTATGAGTCGGCAGCAAGAGTCATCTCCGGACATCACTCCCGGGCAGGTCGAGGATTACCTGCAGCGACATCCCGAGTTTTTCAATGACCATCTGGATCTGCTGGAGCACTTGACCATCCCGCATCCCACCGGTGAGGCGGTATCGCTGATCGCCAAGCAACTGGAGATTTTCCGCAGCCGCCATCAGGAAATAGAAAACCAGCTCACCACGCTGATCGAGATCGCCAAGGAGAATGATCTTTTGTTCGATCGCATGCACGAACTCACGCTGGCAATGCTGGATGCATCGACGCTGCAGGAGGCGGTGGCGAACCTGAAGCAGGTACTGCTGGAATGCTTCCAGGCGGATTATGTCGCGCTACGGCTTCTTCGGGACCAGACGGATGCCTTGCAGGAGGATTTGTTCATGACCCCTGATGATCCCCGCTTGATACATTTTCAGGAAGTCCTGGACAACAATCACCCGGTCTGCTGCCGGCCCACGCAGGCGCAGGCCAGCTATCTGTTTGGCGATTCCGCCATGGCCGTGAAGTCCTGCGCGATCATCCCGTTGCTGTTTACCGAACTGGAGGGCCTGCTGGCGATCGGCAGTCAGGAGCCGGATCGCTTTCATTACAATATGGGCAATCTTTTTCTCAACCAGATGAGCGAAATCATCGGCACCCGCCTGATTGCGCTGCTGCACCAGCAGGAAGAATGAAACGATGCACAGTCAGGCGGACGAACAGCTGGAGGATTTCTTACGGCAGTTGCAAGTGGAAAGACGCGCCTCCCAGCACACGCTGAAAAATTACCGCAGGGATATCCGGCATCTGGTGCACTATTGCGACCAGCAGGCCATTCAGAACTGGCCGGATCTGCGCCAGCCGGATATCCGTGCGCACATTGCCGCCCGGCATCGGCAGGGACTCGGTGGCAGCAGCCTGCAACGGGAGCTTTCCGCGCTGCGCGGTTTCTTCAACTTTCTGCTGAAAAAACGGCTGCTGGCGAGCAATCCCGCACAGCATGTACGGGCGCCCAAACAGCCCAGGAAATTGCCAAAAACCCTGGATATCGATCAAATTACCGGACTGCTCGAGGCAGGAGCCGATTCGTTGCTGGAAATCCGCGATCTGGCGATGCTGGAATTGTTCTATTCGTCGGGGCTGCGCCTGGCTGAACTGGCCGCGCTGAATCTGCAGGATATCGACCTGCAAAACCGACAACTGCGGGTGCGCATGGGCAAAGGCAAAAAAGCCAGGGAGCTGCCAGTCGGCGGCAAGGCGATCACGGCGCTGCAAAACTGGCTGAAGGTTCGTCAGCAGTTCTGTCGAGGCGAGCAACCGGCGCTGTTTATCGGCAGCCGCAGCGGCAGGCGTCTGGGTAACCGGGGCATCCAGCTGAGACTGCAGCGCTGGTGCAGGCAAAAGAATATCCAGGAGCACATTCATCCGCACATGCTGCGGCATTCCTTCGCCAGCCATCTGCTGGAATCCAGTCAGGATCTCAGGGCCGTACAGGAGCTGCTCGGACACAGCAACATCAGCACCACGCAGATTTATACGCATCTGGATTTTCAACATCTTGCGGCAGTCTATGACCAGGCGCATCCCCGTGCGAAAAAAAGCTGAATTATTCATCCTCGCCACTGCGCATCGATTAAAAACCTGATATCATTGGGCAATATTTTGACGAACAGGGATGCTTGGCAATTGAAACCTTCGACTTAAAGATAGCAATAGGACACAGGAAATGCCTGAAACCACATCACATCAAAAAGGGGTATTCTGGAGTATCGGCGGTTTTGTAACATTCATTATTCTCCTCATCCTGGTTGTGGGCTGGTATTGGAGCAGTGA
>JAJRWJ010000145.1 GCA_024276805.1 Gammaproteobacteria bacterium | reverse complement strand
ACCCTGTTGATTGATAAAGAGAAATCCCATGTGCTGGAGTGGAGAAGCATCCGCGGTACTGGCCACGGCTGGTTTTGCCAGTACCGCCTATTTTTACCACAAAGGGGAGTCCAGGGCGCTTTGTGCGGCGCTGGCCTATTTCTCCCTGATGGAATTGCTGCAGGCCTATACCTATACGGTCATCGACCAGTGTTTCAATCCGAAGAACCAGATCGCCACCTTTCTGGGCTATATGCACATCGCCTTCCAGCCATTTTTTATCAACGCGGTGGCCATGTATTTCATTCCGGAAGCGCTGCGCAAGCGCATTGCCGGCGTTGTCTATACCCTGTGCTTCGCCGCGGCAACGATTTTCATGCTGCGCATCTATCCCTTTACCGGCATCAGCTACTGCTTTGACAAATCATTCCAGTTCATGCTGAATACCAGCATCAAATTCGAAATGCCTTTTTGCGGCCCGCAGATCTGCTCGACATCAGGAGACTGGCACATATCCTGGGCCATTCCCGCCAACGGCAGCCTGCAAATGGCCAATGCCTATGTCTATGCCGCATTCCTGATGCCGATCCTGTACGGTTCCTGGAAGCTGGTGCTGTACCATTTCCTCAGCGGTCCGCTGCTGGCCTATCTGACCACCAGCAACATGAATGAATGGGCCGCGGTGTGGTGCCTCTATTCCATCGGCCTGTTGCTGCTGCTGATCAAGACACCCATCCGCCACTGGCTGCATGTAGGCAACTGGTATGGCCTGCCTTTCCCGGAAGCGTTGTTGCGAAAACCCACCGGCTGAACATTCCGGCTGGTTACTGTAAATACCACACTAAAACCGCCACTATTTGCCGGATGGTTTCTTTGATCTGCGGCCGGTCTATACCGGCAAGCGGGATACCGTCAGCCGCCTGAATAAGCAGCTGGAATAATCCGGCTTCAAGACAGTGGTGCTGCGCTCGTCCGTAGGGACCGACAAGCGCGAGGACTGGATCATGGATCAGGTGGACCGGGGCGTCGATGTACTGATCTTCAACCCTGAACTGGTCAAGACCGGCCTTGATTTGCTGGACTTTCCGACCATCTGCTTCATGCAGTCGGGTTTTAATGTCTATGTGCGTCCAGCAGGCGGCCAGGCGTTCCTGGCGCATTGGTCAGAAACAGCCGGTCGAGGTTTACTATCTGGGTTACGCGGATACCGCGCAGATTGCCTGCCTGACGCTGATGGCGAAAAAAATTGCCTTCAGTCAGTCCACAGCGGGCGATATGCCAGACACCGGCCTGGATGTATTGAACCCGGACGGCGATAGTGTTGAAGTGGCCCCGGCCAAACAACTGATCGCCGCTTGACTTTTAGCCCCCGCAACGGGAGCTTTTTCAGTGTGTGACTTTGCTTTTTATAGTCCCGCGTTCTCTGGCAAAGATCGCCACCCGCTGCATTCTCACACGGGAGCATGGGATCGAGAAATGTTGTTATTGATCGGTAAATAACTGCGGATTTACGCAGGCGTTAATGGTTTTAAAATCAAAAAGTGTAAGTCTTGTCCCCACAAGGCAGGGCGACCGCATATAAAATTATGGAAAACCAAAAGGATAGGGTAATTCATCAGGAGAACTATCATTGGGAAATTACCCTGGTCGGGTTGAGGCGGCTTTTCCCGGATTCCGCTGAGGCTGCATCCGGACTACGGGAATCAACGCTCATCGGCATGAACAAAGCGACAAATCCTGAATCGAACGTAGCCCGGATGGAGCTTGCGGAATCCGGGTGGTAGGCTAAGGCGCTATTTTCACACTGATTTATATGCGCTCGCCCTGCCCCACAAGGTAACAATGCGTACCCAGCCCCGGTAGCGCGGCTTGGGCTGGACCAGATAAATGATTCGGTAGCCCTGATAAATCAGCTCCCTTACATCGTCACGGGCTTCAGCCTCGGGGACGGGGCGACCAATTTTTGGAAACGTTTCAAGCTTTGCAACGGACGCAATAATCCGTTCGACAAAGCATCGGGCGTAATAGGGCGAGTCCTTGGCAATATAGGCCTTCAGATCCCGGATATCTGCTCTGGCCCGGCGCGACCACTCAATCACCACGGCCCAGCAGCTCGGCCTTGACCTCTTCGTGCGGGATCGTGCGACCGGCCTCGATATCGGCCAACCCTTCCTCAATTTTCTGTTTCACATACAACTCGTACATGATGTCGTCCCAAGTGGCCTGTTCCGGCAGTTGTTCGATGATTTTTCGGGCGGCGTCTTTGGCATTTTGCATCGTCTATACCCCTTTGATACCTTTGCTTGGTCGTTAGCGGCACTGGTCCAGCGCTGGGCCTGGTGAGGGATGATCATGCCCTCAAGGAAATCGGGACAGGTCAAACAATCCAGCATTCGCCACATCAGAAACACCGATCATATCATGCCGCAAGGAATTCAATGCAACCACATGTCATTCCTGACATTCCCAGCGCAGATAGCGTGACTGCCCCTGATGGCGATGAAAATTTCCGTCAGCCAGTCCACATCGGGCGATATGCCGGACACCGGCCTGGATGTATTGAACCCGGACGGCGACAGTGTTGAAGTGGCCCTGGCCAAGCAACTGGTCGCCGCCTGATTTTTGGCCCCCGCAACGGGGGCATTTTTCAGTGTTTTCTGATCAGCCGAGATTTATTTCTCTCATACTCCTGCGTCCCGGGGTATAGAGAGCCACCCGCAGTATTCCCACGCAGGAGCATGGGAACGAAAAAAATTGTTATCCTGCGGCGGGCAAATAACTGCAGATTTACGTCTCGCTGGCGTCAGCAATTCTAATTGTAACTAATCCGTAAAACACGCTGGACAAAACCTGGTTCCACCTGTATAACACAATAGGAGATTAGCAATCAGGTAAACCCCATTGGCACATCCCTTTGAATCGCAGAATAAACACCCCTTAACCTTTGAGCACCTACTCAATGAGTTTCGACAGTTGATTCGTCAATTCCCAGACAAACGCACAGGCAAAAACACCCGCTACCGTATTGAAGATGCAGCTCTGGGAGCCTTCTCTGTATTT
>JAJRWJ010000010.1 GCA_024276805.1 Gammaproteobacteria bacterium | reverse complement strand
TCCCCTTTGACCACAGATCCGACGATCGGACAACGGCTGCTGGCGCCCTGGCGCAGATTGACCCGTGACTTGCCGATGGTTGCCTGCCCGGAAATGTCGATGACAGGTTGGTCGCTGCAGCTCGCATCCGTTGCTTTGGCTGACTTAGCCGGTGACTTTGTTCGTGCTGCGGGTTTTGTATAGGCCAGGGCAGTCAGTTCTTTATTGATGCTCTCTTCCAGAGTGGTGACCCATTGGTTGTAGACTTTATGGATGGTCGCCCGGGGCCCTGCATCATCCTGGTTCCGATCTTCGGCGAAGGGGTTGTGTCCGCTGAAAAAGTTGTCCGATTCACCGTCCTGGTCAGCCAGGCGCTTATATTTTAAATTCTGGCTGCTGACATAGTTGATGTCGTAGGAGTCGTGGTCGAAGTCGATGGCCACCGTTGCCGCATAGCGGTGTTTCCTGGTCGAGTAATGGGCCAGAATTTTACCGGATTCGATGATTTTTGGTTGCCAGTGCGCTCGCCGGCAACCTTTGACGATAGCTTGCTCGATGTCGCGCAGACTGCTGCCGGGCGGTCTGATGAACGCTGCATCGTGGACATTGTAGACCGGGGCCGATTTGCACCCGGTCAGAAGCAGAGCCAGGCAGGCCAGGGTCAAAAGAGTGCAGATGGACGACTTTTTCATGAGCAGTATGGGCAACGGAAAAAAGTTATAGGTAGGTTTTTTATAGAACGATAAGCATTGCCTGTCAATTTGCCGATCATTCCGGGAGGTCTGGAATTGCAGACACAGACACTGTCACAGGGTCGGCGCCTGCTTGCGACCGGCCTCCGTCAAGACACCGCGATGTCCATTGATATGGCTGCGTAGTTTGGCCAGCAGGTAGCCGCCAAGGAATCGGACCAGGCGAATGAGATGCTGCGGATGGCGCAGGGACATGGCGACATATTTGTGCATGACCCGGCGCTGTCTGTAAAACCCGCTGAGAATATTCTGATATTCCTGGTCAAGCTCCTGGATAGTCAAACCTTCCGGCTGCCAGAGAAAATTCATGCCGTTCATCTTTTCCCAGTGATCGTCTCTTATCCTGGTGCCATAGATATCCTGATACACCGGTGAACCGGGGTAGGGCGTGAATTTGCTCAGGTTCATCGTGGTCATCGGCAGGCGCCGGACGAACTCCCTGGTCTGGCGCATGGTGTCCCGGGTTTCCCCGGGGTAGCCCAGCATGAACAGGCCCTTGCAGCGGATTCCCGCGGCGGCGGTCCAGTTGACTGCCTGTTCCGATACCTCGATGCGCGCGGCTTTTTCCATTTTCTGCAGCAGTTCATTACTGCCGGTCTCCAGGCCGAAGCTGATTTCCCAGCAGCCCGCCTGCTTCATGCGCTTGAGGACATCGGGCTTGACCGTGTCGACGCGAGCAGTACAGCTCCAGGTCATGTTCAGATTGCTGGCGATCAGCAGGTCGCACAACTGCAGGGTGCGGATTTTGCTGGCCAGGAACAGATCGTCGACAAACTGGACATGGCGAATGCCGAATTCCTGGCTGAGATGCTGCATCATCTGGAAGACCTTTTCCGGCGAATTGGCCCGTACCCTGGCGCCAAAAGTCGAGGTGTCGCAGAACTTGCACAGAAACGGGCAACCCCTCGAGGCGACCAGGGTGGCCACCGGACTCTGCGGATAGTCATAGATGGCCGGCAGGTAGGTGTCGGGAAAATTTGGCAGCAGATCCCAGGCGGGCAGGGGCAGGCTGTCCAGATCGCTGATGGTCGGGGCTGGAGGTGTCTGCTGCAGTTCGCCGTTGTGACGGTGGATGATGCCAGCGATGCGGGAAAGATCCCGGCCATTTTGCAGCTCCCGCAGCAATGCGGGCAGCACCTGTTCGCCTTCATGAATGACGGCGATATCGAATTCCGGGAAGCGCTGCATGGTTTCCATGGCCATCGATGAAATATGCGGCCCCCCGACGATGATCTGAATGTCGGGATGTCGCTGTTTTACCCGTCGGGCGATTTGCGCGGCCTGCCAGACGCCCACCGTGAACAGCGTGATGCCGATGAATGCCGGTCGGGCCGCGATCAGTCGTGTGGCGACCTGTTCGGGATCGAGATTTTCGATGTCGCTTTCGATAATGCTGGGCGAATAGCCCTGTTCTCTGACTGCGGCAGCCAGATACAGCAGACCCAGAGAGGGCGAACGGTTGGTGATATGGCGAACGAACTCATAGCCAGGAGCGATGCGTTCATAGGGGGGATTGACAAAAATGATTTTGCCGGATGACGAAGCAGACTGTTGCATGGGCGAATCTTACCGCATCTTCATCAATTGTGCGGCAAAAATAGAAAATAAGTTAAAATAGAGATTTTGTTTATCGATATGAAGGAAATTATGGCGGAGAAACTGATCAGCGAACTGAAGGAGTTGCTCATAGATGGCTTGCATCTGGAAGACATCGAGGCGGACGACATCGATCCCGATGAGCCGCTGTTCGGTGAAGGTTTGGGACTGGATTCCATCGATGCCCTGGAGATTGCCGTTTTGCTGGACAGGAAATATGGCGTGCGCATTACCTCCGAGGACGAACGCAATCAGGAAATATTTGCATCGCTCGATTCGCTGGCCGAGTTCGTTGCCGCCAACCGGAGCAAATAAACGATGCAGACTGTGATCCGCTTTGTCATTGGCGCCGTCATCTTTCTGCTGTATCCCTACCTGGTCTATCGGAGCATGCAAGACGGTGTGGTGTGGCTGGCGCCGGCAGTGCTTTCCGCCATCTATGTTTTTCAGGCCCTGCAGGCCGGGTCTTCGAGGCTGAGGCTGAAGAAACTGGCCATAGCAATTTTGCTGCTGCTGGGCGCTTTTTATCTGCAGGCCCTGACGGCAAAACTGTTGCCGGTATTCATCCAGTTGGCGTTGATGGTTTTCTTCGGCAAGACCCTGTTCAAGGGGCCGCCTTTGATAGAGCGCTTTGCG
>JAJRWJ010000144.1 GCA_024276805.1 Gammaproteobacteria bacterium | reverse complement strand
GCCGGTCTGGATGATGACGAGGACCTGTTTTCACCGGTGTTGCGCAGTACCTACAAGCGCAACATCTGGCTGGGCATCAATCTGATGACCGCGTTTCTGGCTTCCTGGGTGATAGGGCTGTTTCAGGACGCTCTGGATCAGATCGTTGCCCTGGCCGTGTTGATGCCGGTAGTGGCCAGCATGGGCGGTATCGCCGGCAGCCAGACATTGACCTTGACCATACGTGGATTGGCGCTCAATCAGATTTCCGCATCGAATATCGAGTGGCTGGCGCGCAAGGAAGTCTATATCGGCATCATCAACGGTCTGCTTTGGGCCGTGGTGGTCGCACTGCTGGCCTGGATGTGGTTCGACGATGCCGGAATTGGCTTCGTGATTGCCGTGGCGGTGGTCGTCAATCTGGTCGTGGCGGCGGCCGCAGGAATCGTGATTCCCATCACGCTGCAGCGACTGGACATCGATCCCGCCCTGTCCGGCGCGGTTATTCTGACCACCGTCACCGATGTCGTGGGATTCATGAGCTTCCTGGGACTGGCGACATTGTTTTTGTTGCCTTGATGAAGCCGCCAATGAATGATGCGCCACGGGGGACATCGGGCAATGGAGCGGGAGCGGATGAGGCAACGCTATGTGCCGGCTTTGCACCGCTGGGTGCATAATTCTATCAGGTATTGGTCTTCCCGTTCCCCAGAAAAATCACGATATTCGATGTATAGAAACTTTCCATTGCTGCTGCTGCTGTTTTTCCTGTCCGGGGCATCGGCTCTGGTTTATGAATTGTTATGGATGAAAGAACTTGGCTTGCTGTTCGGTAACGCCAGCTATGCGATGGCGACCACACTGGCGGCATTCTTTCTGGGGCTGGCGGTCGGCGGCTATCACTGGGGCAGCCGCGTGTCATGGCATGACCGGCCATTGCAGCTGTATGGCATACTGGAATTGTGTGTGGCCATCTGCGCCGCCGGTTATTTTCTTATCCTGGCGGGTTATGCCTGGCTCTATCCTTATCTTTTTACGTTGTTTGGCGACAGTAGGGTTCTGTTTATTGCGGTAAAATTTCTGCTGTCCATGGTCATTCTGTTTCCGCCGGCTTATTTCATGGGCGGCACCTTGCCGGTAATCAGCCAGGCCGCCGTCAGTCGGGTGGAGCAGGTGGGAACGAAAGTTTCCCTGCTGTATGCAGTCAATACACTTGGGGCGGTTGTAGGGGTTTTTCTGGCGGGATTCGTTCTGCCTCCCCTGCTGGGATTCAGCGGCAGCTATCTGGCGGTGATGGGCGTCAACACCCTGCTCGGGGTCATCGCGATCATGGTCGCCAGGAAGCAGCCACGCCCTGTCAACGCAAAGACTGAATCCGGGAAAACCGCCAGGGGCTTTTTATCCCTGCAGGTGCTGGCTTTTCTTTCGGGAATGGCGATGCTGGCCCTGCAGGTGTTGTGGGGCAGGATGTTTGCCCAGGTACTGCAAAATTCAGTGTATACCTTCGCCATTGTTCTGATGATGTATCTGTTCAGCATGGCCCTGGGTGGAATGCTGGCCAATCGTCTGATGTATCTTCGTCTGGATCCTGTCTCGGTGATGTTTATCCTGTTGCTGGGCGGTGCATTGCTGGTGGCCCTGACACCCTTTGAATTCATCTGGCTCAGCGACAATCTGCATTATATTGGCGGTAATGAAGACTGGCATGGCTATGTCATGCAAATCATGCTGGATGCTTTTTTGCTCATGGGGCCGGCATTGCTGTTGCTGGGCAGCGTCTTTCCCTTTTTGCTCAAGCTCAGTGAAAAGAGTGGTCTCATTGCCGGCAAGGCCGTTGGTCAGCTGGTCGCCATCAATACCGCAGGAGCCATCAGCGGCTCGCTGCTGGCGGGTTTTGTGCTCCTGGATTTTTTGGGACTTTGGTCCGGCATCCGCCTGATGGCAGTCATGTATGTTCTGGCCGCCTGGCTGTGGCTGGAGCGCAGTCGACGGCACGATGCGCGTGCGGCTTATATTCCGGCAGCAATGATTTTGCTGCTGGTTTCCCTGCTGGATACCAGTAAATTGCCGGCAGTCAGGGTGGATCCGGTGATCGATGAAGAAAGTCTGCTGCAGGTATGGGAAGGCAGCGCCGCTACCGTTGCCGTGATTCGCCGGGGGGCGCATCTGAAAATCAAGGTCGACAACTATTATACGCTGGGCGGCACGGGTTCCTACCAGCTGGAACGGTTCCAGGGGCGTCTGCCAATATTGCTGCATGCCAACCCTGAAGCAGTGTATGTGCTGGGATTGGGAACCGGGATTAGCGCCGGCGCGGCTCTTTCCCTGCCGATCGATACACTGCTGGTCACGGAATTGCTGCCGGAAGTCATCGAGGCATCGGACAAATATTTTGCCCGTTACAACAATGACCTGTTTTATGATCCAAGGGCCAGGGTAATCAGTGAGGATGGCAGGAACTATCTGCGTGGCACCCGGGAGTCTTATGATGTGATTATCAGCGATCTGTTCGTGCCCTGGAAGGCGGGAACAGGAAATCTCTACTCCCTGGAGCATTATCAGGAGGTTTTTCAGCATCTCGACAAGGATGGCTTGTTTATGCAATGGCTGCCGGCATACCAGTTGTCCAGGCCTGAGTTGTCGATCATCATGCGTACAATGCAGGAGGTTTTTCCACAGATCACCGTTTGGCGTGGAGATTTTTCCGCATTGAAGCCGATCATCGGGCTGTTGGGGCACAAAAACAAAACACCATTGTCCAGGCAGGCGGGGCTTTTCAGGCAGCGGGACAGTGTGCAGGGAGTACCATTGCTGGCGTATTATGCCGGCAGTCTGGGGCCGCTGCATGAACAATTATCGAAATTTCCTGCCAATACCGATAATCATCCGGTTATTGAATTTCTGTCGCCCATCACACAGCGGCGAATCAAGGCGGAAAAACAGCACTGGCTGGCTGGTGACGAGTTGATTGCCTTGCTGGGTTCGCTCCTGGAAAAGGATGATCATTTTTTCCTTTCAGCAGTACCTGAAAGTATGAGAAATTTACCTGCTGCCGGCTATCATCTGCATTTTGCCCAACTGCTGAAGCAGCAGGGCAGGCTGAACAGGGCGGAAAAGGAAATGGCCATGTATCAGGAGGAAATCGCTGCGTCAACACCACCCTGATCTGTGGAGCTGGCACGGCTTCCCAGAAGATTTTCCCTGTTGCCTGGAGAGGATGTCATGCATGCGGGGGTTGCTCTAACGCATCCACTCGGCTACTAATTTTTTGCATTCATTCCAGCAGCTGCAATTCCTGTCTCTGCAGGTATAGCGTAGTGAAGTTCGAAAACAGGATTTTTCCTCGGCATTGTTTTTCAGCATTTTTTTCTGATCCGCATCTTGTATTATTGTGTTGAAAGGGAT
>JAJRWJ010000143.1 GCA_024276805.1 Gammaproteobacteria bacterium | reverse complement strand
ATGCAGTACACCAGTACGGCATTCAGCATGCCGATCAGGCGTATTTTCGCCAGGGTCTGGCATATCGAGGAGAAAATCGATATCCAGAAACAGGGCGCGATGTCCCAGCAAGTCACTGATATTCATTATCAGCTGCATGTCGACGATGTCAGCTGGATCAGGATTTACCAGCCTATAGAACGCGGAGTCAATCGTACCGCGCGTCTGGTCGGGCGCATTCAGACCGGCAATATCCGGGTTTATCTGGGATATTCCTTTGCGACGTTAATCTTTCTGTTATGGGTGATCAGCTGATGAACTGGTTAATGGCTATAGTACAAACCGGACTGTTTGTAATCCTGTCTCCTTTGCTGGCAGGGTGGATCAAATGGTGCAAATGCCGCTTGCAAAACCGCAAGGCGCCTTCACTGTTGCAGCCTTACCGGGATTTATGGAAACTGACCCATAAACAACCGGTGGTGGCCGAGCAGGCTTCATGGCTGTTCATCATCACACCGTATGTGATATTTTCAGCAATGATCCTGGCCGCCAGCACGGTGCCCCTGATCGCAGTGGATCTGCCGACCTCGGCCAGCGCCGATGTCATCGTCCTGGTAGGTTTTTTTGCCCTGGCCCGCTTTTTTCAGGCGCTGGCCGGGCTGGATATAGGCACGGCCTTTGGCGGCATGGGTTCCTCCCGGGAAATGACCATCTCCTCGCTGGCGGAGCCGGCCATGTTGATGGCGGTATTCACCCTGAGCATGGCCGCCTCGACGACCAATCTTTCCTTCGCCATCGGTTTTGTCCTGGATCAGGGCATAGTTCTGAGGCCTTCGTTCGTCTTTGCACTGTTTGCCCTGATTCTGATCGCGATTGCCGAAACCGGACGTATTCCGGTGGACAATCCGGCCACCCATCTGGAACTGACCATGATTCACGAGGCCATGATTCTGGAATACAGTGGCCGGCATCTGGCATTGATCGAATGGGCCAGTCAATTGAAGCTGATGCTGTACGGTGTGCTGATCGCCAATATCTTTTTCCCCTGGGGCATAGCCCGGCAGTTCACCTGGTCCGCCCTGAGCGATGCACTGTTGTTGATCATGGCAAAATTGATGTTGCTGGCCCTGTTTCTGGCCCTGTCGGAAACCCTGTTCGCCAAAATGCGTTTGTTCCGCGTGCAGGAATATCTCAGTTTCGCTTATCTGTTGGGGCTGTTGGGGCTATTGAGCCATATTATTCTGGAGGCATCGTACTGATGGAGATTTTACAGCTGGATTTTTATACCCAGGCGATTCTGTCGCTGGCCGCCCTGATCGGGCTGACTTCTTTTTTGATGTTGGGACAGGGCCGTCTGTTGCGCCTGGTATTCGTGTTCGCCCTGCAGGGCCTGCTGCTGGCATCAGCCACCGGCCTGGCCGCCTATACACTGGACAATGAGCATTTGTATATTTCCGCGGCATTGACATTGGCCCTGAAAGTCTTTTTTATCCCCTGGTTGATCAGGCGACACGTACTGCGCATGAACATGCATCGGGATGTGGAGGCATTGAACAATAAAACGATAGTGATGCTGGGCGGCGCCAGTCTGATGATTTTCAGCTATTACGTGCTGCTTCCGGTCATCAGCAACACCACGACACTGATGTTGAATGCCCTGGCGGTCAGTCTCTCGGTGGTGTTGCTGGGCATGCTGCTGATGATCTCGCACCGGCAGGCAATCGCCCATGTGGTGGGTTTCATGTCCATAGAAAACGGCTTGTTTTTTGCCGCGATCGTTTCCACCAGCGGCATGCCGATGGTCGTCGAATTGGGCATCGCCTTCGACGTACTGGTCGCCGCGGTGTTGTTCGGTATCTTTTTCATGCATATCAGCAAGAGCATCGACACGCTGGATGTGGATATGCTCAACCGACTGAATGAGGTGGATTGATGATTCCTGCCTATCTGTTGTTGTTCGTGCCCTTTGTCGGCATCATCTATTTCGCATTGGTTGGTCACAAGGCCCGGGTCGGTCGTATCAATACCTGGTTCAATGTTGCGACTTTGCTTATGTCGCTGTGGCTGGCGGTCAATGTGTTGTATTCCGGCACAATTCTGTCGGGTAGCCGGTTTTTCATTATCGATTCGTTCAATGTATACCTGATTGTACTGACCGCTTTTGTTGGTTTGACCACCTCGATTTGTTCAGCGCCTTATATGCGTCATGAAAGGGAACTGGGCAAACTCACCGACAAACGCCTGAAATTGTACTATTCGATGTATCAGGGTTTCATGCTGGCCATGTATCTGGTTCTGACCACCAACAATATGGGCATCATGTGGGTATCCATGGAGGGTGCGACCCTGGCCACTGTGTTGCTGGTCAGCCTGTATCGCACCCCGGAATCCATCGAGGCGGCCTGGAAATATTTTATTCTCTGTGGCGTCGGCATCGCCCAGGCGCTGTTCGGGACGATTTTATTGTATTACGCGGCGATACAGTCCGGTGATGCGGAAACCGCGCTGTTATGGTCGGTATTGTTTGAAAATGCCGCTCAGCTCAATCCGGAAATTCTGGAAATCGCCTTTGTCTTCATGTTGGTTGGCTACGGTACCAAGATTGGTCTGGTGCCCTTGCACAACTGGCTGCCGGATGCGCATTCCGAAGGCCCGACACCGATGTCCGCGGTGTTGTCCGGGTTGCTGCTGAACGATGCCTTGTATGCGGTGGTGCGCAACAAAATGCTGGTCGACGGTTCCACGCAATCCCATATAGCCGGGTATCTGATGATGGGCTTTGGACTGTTGTCTTTTCTGGTGGCGGCGGTGTTTTTGCATCGCCAGAAGGACATCAAGCGGCTGTTCAGCTATTCCTCGATCGAACACATGGGCCTGATGACCTTCGCCTTTGGCATCGGCACGCCATTTTCCACATTTGCCGCCTTGCTGCACATGACCGTCCATTCATTGACCAAATCGGCAATTTTCGTCACCGTCGGGCATGCCGCGCAAATCGCCGGGACGCAAAGCATCGAAAAAATACGCGGCCTGATCAACACCCAGCCCAAGGTCGGCTGGGGACTGCTGATCGGAACCCTTGCCATTGCCGGGTTTCCGCCTTTTGGCGTGTTCACCAGTGAATTTCTGGTGCTGCTGGCGACCATGCACAGTTATCCCTGGCTGACCCCCTTGCTGCTGCTGGGCATCGGCCTGGCCTGCGCCGGCCTGTTCAGAAATGTCCAGCCGATGGTCTATGGTGCGCGGCCTGCGGGTCAGCAACCGGTACAGGCCAATCTATGGCCGGTAATGATACATCTGGCGCTGGTGTTGTGGATGGGACTGGCGATTCCAGGCTTTCTGGCCAACTGGTTTTCCCAGGCAACCGTTTTAATTTCCGGGAGCGCACCGTTATGAGTCATCGTGAATCAAACTGGCGGGCTGAATTCCTCGCAGAGCTGAAAAAACAGCATATACAGGTCGAAGTCAGTGCCCTGGCGACCATGCCGCTCTGGCAAATACCCGCAAAGCACTGGCGGAGCGCTGCGGAACTGGCTCAAGGGCTGTCCGCGCGCTGGGTGTCCGGTTGGGCGGAACAGCATTCCGGACAGTATGAATTGAATACGCTGTTTGCCGTGCGGGGAGACTTTCTGCTGTTGCGGACTTCGGTGCCCGAAAGCAATACGGAATTACCCTCGCAGGCAACCGTGTACCCGGCAGCCAACCGCAGTGAACGGCATGCCCAGGATATGTTCGGAATACATTTTCTCGACCAT
The DNA here is from genome assembly GCA_024276805.1 of Gammaproteobacteria bacterium. Lineage (GTDB taxonomy): Bacteria > Pseudomonadota > Gammaproteobacteria > Methylococcales > Methylomonadaceae > JANEMG01. Next base: position 4,788 of record JAJRWJ010000143.1, on the reverse strand, counting down.
CCCGACAATCGTCCCTGGCTGCGGCACAAGGCATGGAAAAAACATCAGTACCCGCTACGCAAGGACTTTCCCTTGTCTGGCGATCCGGAGCCGGTGACAGCGCCGGACATGGATTATCAGTTCGTCAAGGGCAGGGGCGCCGGCGTCTACGAAATTCCGGTCGGACCGGTGCATGCCGGGATCATCGAGCCGGGGCACTTTCGTTTTCAGGCGGTCGGGGAAACGGTATTGAATCTTGAGGAACGCCTCGGCTATGTGCACAAGGGCATCGAAAAAACCGCCGAAGGCAGAACCCCGGAACAACTGGCGCGCCTGGCCGGTCGTATTTCCGGGGACAGTACCGTTGCGCACAGCTGGGCGGCATGTCGGGCGATGGAGCAGGCGGCAGGCATTGCCATATCCCCTCATGCGGCATTTATACGCGGTATTTTGAACGAACGGGAACGGATCGCCAATCATATGGGCGATATTGGCGCCATTTGCAATGATGTCGGCTTCGCTTTCGCGCAGATGCAGTTCACCCGTCTGCGGGAACTGTGGCTGCGCAGCAACAGGCAGTTTTTTGCGCATCGGCTGTTGATGGACTGCATCGTCCCAGGTGGCGTCAGTTGCTCGCTGACAGACGAGGCGCGGGCAACCATGCGCCAGGAATTGAAGGCATTGCGTAAGGAACTGGATGAAATTCTACCGGCGCTGGATCTCAACTCTTCCCTGGAAGACCGGTTGCTCACTGCCGGCTGGTTGTCGGAAAAAACCGCCGCGGCATTTTCCGCGGTGGGTTATGTCGGCCGTGCCAGCGGTCAGGATCTCGATGCCCGACGGGATGCGCCCTGTCTGCCTTATGAGCGGCTGAATTTCGAGGTCATCGTGGAAAGTCAGGGGGATGTCGCCTCCAGACTTTGGGTGCGGGTCAGGGAGATTTTTGCTTCGATAAAGTTGCTGAGGCAAATGCTGGAACAATTGCCTGCCGGCGTGATACAGACGCCCTGGCAAACACCCGCCGCAGACAGTGAAGGCATCGGCATTATCGAAGGCTGGCGGGGGGAAATCGTCACTTTTGTGCGCTTTGATGACAACAACCAGATTGCCCGCTTCTATCCACGGGATCCGAGCGTCGTGAACTGGCCGCTGCTGGAAAAAATTGTACTGAACAATAGCGTGCCGGATTTTCCGGTGTGCAATAAATCATTGAACGGCTCTTATTCCGGACACGATCTATAGGACAATACAATGTTGAGACTTTTTGTAAAAACCCTGAAAACAGGCGTCGTCACCGAGCGCTTCAGGAAGCCGAAGCAATCTGAACTGGAGCAGCTGGGCATCGAGGTAAAACGACATATCGACAAGTATTTTTCCGGCAGTCTGGCGATACGCGAAGTGGATGCCGGCTCCTGCAATGGCTGCGAACTGGAGATACATGCACTGAACAATCCCTTTTACGATGTTGAGCGGTTTGGCATCCATTTTGTCGCCTCGCCGCGACACGCCGATGTGTTGCTGGTGACAGGGCCGGTATCACGACACATGCAGACCGCCCTGCTGCGCACCTATGAAGCGACGCCCAACCCCAAGTGGGTCATCGCCGCAGGTGACTGCGCCGCCTGCGGTGGGGAATTCGGTGTTTCCTATGCGAGCTGCGGCGCCGTCGCCAATGTCATTCCGGTCGATGTCGTGATCCCCGGTTGTCCACCATCACCGGAAATGCTGATCAAAGGTTTGCTGGGCATGATGCGATAATGGTCAGTAACGGGCTGATTGGTCATGAATTTTCATTACCCCGGCAGCCCTTTTTTTGCCGATGGCTACGTTGAAAAAACTTGCTGTAGATTGCTACAGCGGCGTTTTTTCACCTTGCCCCCGACAAAAAAATGAAGCACCGAAATGCTGATGTCACATGCGAAGAGTATAAAGTGAGATTGCGCATCGATGCGTAAAGAATACAAACCAATCTACCGCCCTTTTGTCATTATCGCTTTGGTGTTGGGATCGCTGGTGTTGATCGAGTTGTTCGCCCTCGGGGGGATGACCTGGAGAAATCTGCAGCGCATCGATACCATCAAACAGGATATCAAGCAAGGGCATCAGCTTCAGCAGCTGGTATTTGCATTGCTGAACAAACAGAAGCTGGCGGCGGTATCCACTTCCGTGGCTGATGTGCCGCTTCAGCAGGCGCAGATGGAGCTGCGTCAGCAAATACTGAGTTTGCTGGAGAACCAGGTCCTGTTTGGCCAGGATGCTCGGCAGGCGCTACAGGAATTGCAAAGCCTGCTGGTCGGTGTCGGGGAGGGAAATCAGCTGGATCAGATCAAGGCGCTGGAATTGTCACGAAAAGTCTTGCTGCAGCAAATCCACGAAGAGGAGGAATTGTTGACTGAGGTTTATTCAGACAGTCAACTGGAGTTGCAATTGGCCATCGTCATTCCTTTCTGTATATTTGTTATTGCATTGATATACAGCTATTTTTTTCTAAATCGCCAGGTTGTTACACCGATTAGGGCGCTCGAGGAATTGTTCTCCAATCTGGTGAAGGGGGAAAGGCGCCCTATTCAGGATATTGACGTCGATTCGGTCATGCAGCCATTGTTCAATAACTACAATGAATTGGTTACCCGGCTGTCGGAACTGGAGGAGGAGCACCGCACCCATACCGATACGCTGGAAAAAGAAATACACCAGGCGACCCATACCCTGCTGGAGCAGAGCCATAGTCTGGCCCGTGCGGAACGGCTGGCGGCCGTGGGTGAACTGGCCGCCAGCACCGCCCATGAGCTGCGCAATCCGCTGGCCGGCATTCAACTGGCACTGGAGAACATGTACAATGAAAGCCGCGATACAGAGCAGGCCGAACGTCTGCAAATGGTCAATCAGGAAGTAAAGCGCCTGACCGGGCGTCTCAATGATCTGCTGGCCTATTCCAGACAGGTTCCGGAAAAAGCGCGGCACATCGATTTGTATAAATTGATCGATGAGCTGATGACACTGCTGAAATATCAGACTCAGGAAAATATTGCGCTGCAATACCAGGTTGAGAATAATCTGACTGTTTTTTTGCCGGAGAATGAATTGCGCCAGGCCTTGTTGAATCTGTTGCTCAATGCCATTCAGTCGATCGGAGATCAGGCGGGCACGGTAAAGCTTCGGGTAATGCGCCGCAAAGACTGGTTGTTCTTCAAAATCACCGATAGCGGTGCGGCTTTTCCGGAGGAGCTGCTGGAACAGGGTGTCAGGTTGTTTGCCAGCTACAGGGAGCACGGCACAGGTCTGGGATTGCCGATGGTGCAGCGCTTTGCAAAATCCCATGGTGGCAGACTGGAATTACAAAACGACAGCCGGGGCCATGCTTGTGCGTCCCTGACTTTACCCTATAGCGAATGAGAGACAGTCTGCTAATCATCGAAGATGAGAAATTGCTGGGCAATGAGCTGGCCCGCCATTTTTCCAAGCAAGGGTGGGAAATTACTCTGGCCAGCACCTTGGCGGAAGCCGGAAAATGCATTCAGGAACAGCTCATCGAGCCGCTGGTGATATTGTCCGATATGAATCTTCCGGATGGCAATGCCCTGGACTTTATGGAAAGCTGCAAGGAAGCGGCGAACAGCACCGAGTGGCTGTTTCTGACTGGCTATGGCTCGGTAGCGGATTCTGTCCGGGCAGTACGTCTGGGTGCTTATGATTTTATCGAAAAACCCTGTGAACTGGAGCGACTCGATCTTCTGGTGGAAGGGGCGGCGCGCAGCGCCAGAGCGCAGCGCCGCCTGGAAAATCAGATCCAGGAACAGAACGACAAATATTCGGTGCATACGCTGACCGGTAAAAGTCCGGCAATGTGTCTGTTGCGCGACATGGTTGTACAAATGTCCAAGGTGCCATTCAGCAGTCTGATTATCACCGGGGAAACGGGAACAGGCAAGGGCTTGGTCACCAGGGTGCTGCACTACTCGGGAAAGCGCGCCAAAGGACCACTGGTGGAAATCAATTGTGCGGCGCTGCCAAGGGAATTGCTGGAGTCCGAATTGTTCGGCTATGAAGCGGGCGCATTCACCGGCGCCAAGAAGCGCCACCGGGGCTTGTTCGAACAGGCCCATACCGGCACCCTGTTTCTGGATGAAATAGGTGAGATGGATCTGGAGCTGCAGGGGAAATTACTCAAGGCGGTCGAAGAGCTGCGAGTACGCCGCCTGGGCGGGGAACTGGAAATCGATGTCGATGTACAGATCATTGCCGCGACCAATCAGGATTTGCAGCATGAGGTCGGCAACGGCAATTTCAGACAGGATCTGTATCATCGTCTCAATGTGATCAACCTGCATATACCGCCATTGCGGGAACGTCTGGAGGATCTGCAGGATTTGGTACTGTTTTTTATCGCGGAAAACAATGCCAAATTCGGTAAGAATATCAGGACAGTTCCCCCAAGCGTCTGGACAAAATTGCAAGATTACCACTGGCCGGGCAATATTCGCGAACTGCGCAACATCATCGAGCGCTGTGTGCTGCTGGCAAATGGTGATGTTTTTCCTGAGCAGTGGCTGCAGTTGCCCAGCCAGGTAGACGGACCACCGCCAGTCGCCCCGGGAAACGGGGTTTTTCTGCCTCTGGACGGCTCGTTGACTCTGCAGGATATGGAAAAATATATCATTCAGGAAGTGCTGGATCGCACCGGCAACAATGTCACAGCGGCCGCCAGAATGCTGGGAACCACGCGGGAGACCTTGCGCTACCGAGTCCAGAAGCACCATTTGAAGTGCAGTTGATCCAGCCCTTTGTCAAGCCATGACTGTAAATGAT
>JAJRWJ010000142.1 GCA_024276805.1 Gammaproteobacteria bacterium | reverse complement strand
GTTGAAAAACTTGTTTCTAAAACACACAGGAAATGACGGACACGAAATGACAGGGTGAAGAACTATGATTGTTATGAAATTTGGTGGCACTTCTGTGCAGGATGCCAGCGCCATTCGCAGAGTCTGCAGCATTATAAAAAGCAGGTTGGACAGGAACCCGGCGGTAGTGGTTTCGGCTATGGGCAAGATTACCGACGAGTTGCTGGCGCTGGCCGAAGCGGCGGCAAAAAAAGACCGGCAAAAAATGCTGCAAAGTATTTCGGCGATTTTCCAGCGACACGAAAACGTCATTGCCGATCTGAATATTGCCAATGACCCCGAGTTGGAGCAGGCCCTGGAAAAAGCCCAAAATGACCTCACCACTATTGCGGAAAAAATCTTTCACGCCGGGCAATTGACGCCGCACCTGTCGGATCAACTGGTCAGCATGGGCGAGTTCTTGTCGGCGAATATTCTGGCCGCTTATCTTCGGACGCAGAACATCAACGGCGCTTTTGTGGATGCGCGCGATGTTATTGTAACCGACTCGCAATTTGGCAAAGCTTTGCCATTGTTCGCCGAATCGCAGGAGCGGGCGAAAGCGAATCTCGAACCGATTTTGCGGCAAAAGGCTGTGCCCGTCTTGCAGGGTTTTGTGGGCATGGATACTTACGGACGAACCACCACGCTGGGACGCGGCGGCTCGGACTATTCCGCTACTTTTATCGGCTCGCTGTTAAAGGCTGAAGAAGTGGAAATCTGGTCGGATGTGGACGGCATTTTAACCGCCGATCCGACCCTGGTGCCGGAAGCAAAACGCATTCGTTTCATGAGCTTTCAGGAAGCTGCAGAGCTGGCTTATTTCGGCGCCAAAGTTCTTCATCCCAATACGCTGTTGCCGGCCATCGAGCGCGGCATTCCGGTGTATGTGCTCAATTCAACCCGACCGGATGACAGCGGTACGCTCATCACTTACAATGGGATTAAAAGTCGGCAGTACATCGTAAAGTCCATCGCTTACAAAGAAGACATTACCATCATCACCGTAACCTCCACACGAATGTTGATGGCGCACGGTTTTCTGGCCACAATTTTCGACATATTCGATCGCTATCAAACGCCGGTCGATCTGGTCAGTACCTCTGAGGTGAGCGTTTCCATGACGATTGACCAGACCGGGAAACTGAAAGATATATGCCGGGAGTTGGATCGCTTTTCCCAGGTGGATGTAGAGCACGAAAAAGCCATTGTTTGCCTTGTTGGCGAAGGCATGAAAAATACGCCCGGCATGGCCACCAGGATTTTCAGTGTGCTGGGCGATGTGCCCATTCACCTCATTTCGCAGGGCGCTTCGGAAATCAATATCAGTTTCGTCATCGACCAAAAGCGGCTGAAAGAAGTTGTTACCAGTTTGCATAACAAATTTTTCAGCGGCGAATTGGATCCGAATATTTTTGCAGTGTAAATGTCAATTGAACCGAATAATAAAGCAGGGATTAAAAGATGAAAATAGCACTCGCAGGATATGGCAGAATGGGGAAGCAGGTGGAGCAGATGGCCAGGAGTATGAACCATGAAATTAGCGCCATCTTTGATATTGACAATCCATTGAATTCAAATTCGGACCTGAATGGCGCCGAGGTATTGATTGATTTTTCGCTGCAGCAGGCAGTGCTGGACAATCTGCGGGCGGCCGCCGCATTGAAGGTGCCGGTTGTAGAGGGAACCACTGGCTGGTTTGACCAGGTGGACCGATTGATAGAAATACCCGACCTGACGGTGGTCTACAGTCCCAATTTTTCCATCGGCGTTTATCAGTTTACCAGGCTGGCAGAGTATGCTGCCAGGCTTTTCGGATCGCTGGGCAACTATGACTGCTACATCCACGAATGGCACCATACCGGCAAGGCCGACAGTCCCAGTGGTACAGCCAAAAAACTGGCCACTGTATTGCTGACCAACATTCCTGCCAAGAAACGTGTGTTATACACGGCAAGCGAAGGCAAAATTCCGGCGGATACGTTGCATGTCACTTCCACGCGAGTGGGGCGTGTGCCCGGCACGCATGAAATTGGTTTTGACTCCGACGCCGACTTTGTTCTGCTCAGACATCAGGCGCACGGACGCGAAGGGTTTGCCTATGGCGCTGTGAAAGCTGCGGAATGGATACGCGGCAAAAACGGCATTTTTACAATGGACGATTTTATGAATGGATTGATGAAAGGGGAGTAGCACCGGCTGCGGCCGCTCCCGCCTTTTTCACGAAAACCAATATTTCTATTGCAAAGGAGAAAAAACATGGATTCAAAGATTTTTAGAGGAACAACCGTTGCACTGATCACGCCTTTTGCCGATGGCGGAGCAATTGATGAACCAAAGTTGCGCAAGCTGGTTGATTGGCACGTGCAGCAGGGCACAGACGTCATTCTGGCCTGCGGCACAACGGGGGAGAGCGCCACGCTCTCGCACGACGAGCATCATCAGGTGATGGACATTATCATCGATCAGGCCAATGGTCGGGTGCCGGTGTTGTGCGGGGCAGGCAGCAACGCCACCTGGGAGGCGATTTCGCTGACTGAATATGCCGAAAAAGCGGGTGCAAATGGTATCCTGTCGGTCGGGCCGTATTACAACAAACCGACGCAGGAAGGCTTTTACCAGCATTTCAAAACCATTGCCGAATCGACCAGCCTGCCGGTGATTGTTTACAACGTACCAGGACGCACCGGGTCCAACATTTCGGCAGAGACCACGCTGAGACTGGCCGAGATCCCGAACATTGTCGGTATCAAAGAAGC
>JAJRWJ010000141.1 GCA_024276805.1 Gammaproteobacteria bacterium | reverse complement strand
GGACTTCACCAGCGGATCCTTTGCCAAAAGACCTATTGTCATGCTAAAAGCTGCATACTGCACCAGGCGTATTCCCAAATATGTCATGAAGACTCTGCTGTCAGGTCCGATCAGGCCCAAGGCGGGCGACCTGGTACTGGCGAAAATCATAGCCCCCCGCCGGCAAAAGCACCTCGCCCTGGCCAATGGCCACAAATCCCTGTTGCATAAAGACGAATATGTCATTCTCTGCTATGGCAACCGCTATGCACCCCAACAGTTTGAAGCCTATGTCCCTGAACAGCTGGAGCCCTGCCAGATCGTCTCTCAGGATGGCATTGCCGCGAAACTGCACTCCCGACAGCGCCGCGCCAATTTGTCGGCGGAAATCAAGCCTCTCGGTCTTGTCGGAGACGGATCCGGCCGCCCCCTGAACATCAATGACTGGATATCTCATCACAATCTCCAGACAAATCATCCCCCTTTTACGATCGCCGTGCTTGGAATGGATGCAAAAGCAGGGCAGACGACCACATCCGCGCAGCTGATCGAAGGATTGAGCCGGGCAGGCCTGCAAGTCGGAGCAGCCAAAGTGGCCGGGACTCTCGTGCCGCATGAGCATGGCGGCAAAGCTGATCATGTCAGCCATGACAGCCAGGAGCAGCGAGATTGTCCCGGGGTATCGCCCTTGTCACGCAAACAGCAGCAGCTTGCCGTTATGCTGGATGCCTTGATCTCGGAACTATGCGCCCGTGATGTCGAAGTGATAGTATTGGAACTTTCCGACTGCCTCGACCGGACAGCGGATTCTCTGCTGGCATCAGAACACTTCACCCGCCACATCAACAGCATCATCGTTACCGCGGCCAATGTCCAACGAGCGAAAGCGGGCATCGACTGGCTGACCCAGAAAAATTTACCGGTCCGGGCCGTCAGCGGCGCACTGGCCGCATCGCCGATGCTGGCAAAACAGGCCAGGAAAATGATTGCCTTGCCGGCCCTTGATGGCAAAACCCTGTCATCACCAGACATCATTTCCCTGCTGGATGATTCCGGACTGCTTTCCGCCCACCAGGGTTGATGCCGTGGGACGAGCGCATATATATACTCTCCGCACATCACTTTTAACACCTCAATATGCCCTTTTTTATCGATGGCGTCGTTGAAAAACCATAAGGACAGGGTAATCCAACAGGATTACTATCATCAGGAAATTACCATAGCCGGCTTGAGGTGGCTTTTCCCGGATTCCGCAAGCTGCATCCGGGCTACGCTCGAATCAGTATTTACCACTTTGTTCATGCCGATGAGCGCTCATACCTGCAGCTCGGTTACAGCCTCAGCGGAATCCTGGGGGCGCGCTAAGGCGCTATTCCCATAGTGATTTATATGCGCCCGCGCAGATTGATGACGGGTTTTTGATCATTCCTCTGTGAAGAATATGTTTAAATAATACTCAATGGATGGTGGTGTTTCGATCAACCGGCCAGACCAATCTGCAAGAACGACTACAGAACCGGCAATGAAATCACGCATCACCATCAGCGCCATACAACAACCCTGCAACGCCGACAGGCAAACCAATCTTGAAATTTCCATAGCAAAAATCACCGAAGCCGCCAACGCTGGCGCCGAACTGACGGTGCTGCCGGAATTGCACCTGGAAAGCTATTTTTGTCAAAGCGAGGACAACAGCAAATTTCAACTGGCCGAGTCCATTCCCGGAGCTACGACGAAAATCCTTGGCGATCTCGCTGCCACACTGAAGATCGTTATCGTAGCGACACTGTTTGAAAAACGTACACCTGGTCTGTATCACAATACCGCAGTCGTTTTTGACAGGGACGGCAGCATTGCCGGCAAGTATCGGAAAATGCACATCCCCGATGACCCGGGCTATTATGAAAAATACTATTTCACACCCGGTGACCTGGGGTTTACCCCGATCGACACATCCATTGGCAGGCTGGGTGTGTTGATCTGCTGGGACCAGTGGTTTCCTGAAGCCGCGCGTTTGATGACGCTGGCCGGCGCAGACATGTTGATCTATCCCACCGCCATCGGTTGGGATCCCCTGGACAGCGAAGAAGAAAAAAACCGGCAGCTCGATGCCTGGCTGACCATTCAGCGCGCCCATGCCATTGCCAACGGCCTTCCCGTCCTGGCCTGCAACCGGACCGGCTTCGAACCATCACCCTGTGGCCAGTCAGGAATCGACTTCTGGGGCAGCAGTTTTATCGTCGGTCCCCAGGGAGAATTTCTGCAACGCGCGGATTCTGTCGAAAGCAGGCTGCTGCTGTGTGACATCGCTGCCGGCAACTCGGAAACCACCCGCCAGATGTGGCCTTATTTGAGAGACCGGAGAATCGACAGTTATCATGGACTGAACAGACTCTTTATCGACTGAAGGGGTGCCGCACCAGGCTGGCACTGCCATGTGTCGATATAATCGACACCTACAAGCCATTGATTATCAATAAAACAGCCCATCGCTTTGGCTGTTTTTATAGTATAAATTTGCCATCGACAGGCGCCTGAATATTCCAGGCAATTAGGGGTTTTCAACAAGAACTGTTATTATTCACTGGTTTAGCGAAATTTCTAGATTTATTATTTCTCATCAATTTGCCGCAGACCTTTATTTTCCGCAGCCCGAATTTGCCGTTATTGCCTTCAGACTGGCAGATTTCCAGCTCATACTGCGGCCTGAACAAGCACCAATCACTACTATTCAAGGATCATCAATGTCAGAACAATTGAATCGTCTGGGACAATTTCTCTTTCACATTCGTAACGGACTCGTCCCTGTCGTGATCGTCACCCTGTTGCTGCTTTGGCCTCCGGTTCCGATGGGCGACTGGCCAGGCGATCTGTTTTTACTCATCGGCCTGTTGCTGATCGTTCTGGGACAGACGCTGCGCATGTTGACGATAGGTCTCGACTATATCATCCGCGGCGGTAAAAACCGAAAGATCTACGCGGAAAACCTGGTTACCGGCGGCATTTTCGCGCACAGCAGAAACCCCATGTATGTCGGTAATCTGCTGCTCGCAGAAGGTTGCCTGTTGACCTCCGGCAACATAACGGCCATTATCGTCGGATCGATTTTCTTCCTTGGCTTCTATCGACTGATCGTACACAGTGAAGAATGCTTTTTGCGGAATACGTTCCAGGATGGCTACCAGGCGTATTGCGCCGACGTGCCCCGCTGGATTCCGAGGCTGGAAGGCCTGCGCGACACGATACGGGAATATCATTTTGATTGGCCGGGCGTCATCACCAAGGAATATGGCACTATTTTCACATCGTTGATGATACCGCTGGCGCTGATCTCCTGGAAACTGCATCTCAGCGGCCGGCTGGGCGAATACCAGGGAATATTGACGGCGCTGGCGGTATTTTTTACCGCAGCTTATGCAGTGGCGCGATTTTTAAAGAAAACCGAACGTATCAAATCACTGCGCAGCTCATAGAGCCAGCCCATGAGCGTTCCGGGCCTCTGACCATTGCCTGGGGCGTAGTGGATCTTGAACAGATCACTGCTCCCCGCGGCAAACTCAATCAAACAAAGAAACAATGAGCAAACAAGACAAAATATTTTTAAAACAGGACAAAGTGGAAGATTTCACTTTCGATGCGCGTGTAGCCCAGGTTTTTGATGACATGGTTTCACGAAGCGTCCCCTATTACAATGAAACGCAACGCATGCAGACTGAGTTGATCATGGATTTTATCGGAGACGACGTCAGCCTGATCTGTGACTTGGGGTGCTCCACCGGCACCACGATCGACCTGATTTCAAAACACCCGAATTGTCCGGATACGGTAAAATTTGTCGGCTATGACAACTCCGATCCGATGCTGGACAAAGCACGCACGAAACTTGCCGATTTGATCAAGTCCGACCGTATAGAATTGCTGAATGCCGACTTGAGCCGGCTTCCGGAGCTTCCCGGATGCGATGTCGTGATCATGAACTGGACGCTGCAATTCGTCCGCCCGATAGACCGGGAAATCCTGCTGCGCAGAATTTATGCCTCGCTCAAACCGGGCGGCGCTTTCTTTCTATCGGAAAAGGTTCTGGGCAAGGATTCCGTGCTGAACCGCCTGTTCATTCGCCATTACCTGAATTACAAAACCTCGCAAAGCGGCTATTCCGACACTGAAAACCAACGCAAACGTGAAGCGCTGGAAAATGTCCTGGTTCCCTATCGCCTTGATGAAAACTATGCCCTGTTGGATCGTTGTGGCTTCAAACAATACGATACCTATTTTCGCTGGCTCAATTTTGCCTGTATTCTAGCCGTCAAGGAATAACGCCCTGCCAAGCTGACGACCATGCTCCGCCGGCTTGATAATAAACAGGTTGCGCAAGCTGCCAATGCCCAAGCAAACAACGATCCATGACATCAACTTCGATCGCCATCGGCGTTCCTGTGATGCCGACAAACACAGTCTGTACCTGGTCCTGACCACCGGCTGGGCGTTGCTGACCATCCTGATGCTGGCGTTGGTGCTGGCCATGGATTATCAGCGCTTCAAGAGCGATTTCTATCTGCTGGCATACCATACGGAACAGCACATAAAATCGCGCATCAAGGCAAATGAAGCTGTGCTGGAAGGCTTTTCCGCATTCATCGCGGCACTGGACGAATTCGATAGAAAGCGCATCACGCAATATTGCAAACAGATTCATCAGCGCTTTCCACAAATATTTCTGTTCGAGGTCGCGCAACGTGTCAATGCTTCTGAAATGCACGATTTCATCCAGCGGCAAAAGAAAGACATCTCGGCAGATTTCACTGTCAAGGCATTCGATTATGTATCCAGGCGAGACTGGCGTCCGCTGCCCAGGAAGCCATATTACTTTCCGCTGATCTACCTGTATCCTTTAGCCGAAAAATCCAGACAGGTTCTGGGACTGGATCTGACCTCCCACGAACACATCAAAAAACCGCTGGAGAGAGCCATCAAGAGCGGTTCATACCAGACCAGTGTGCCATTCCGGCTTATCGAAGGGGAGCAAGCCTACCTGATGTTCCTGCCGGTATCCTCGCTGCAGAACGACCACGGAATAAAAAATGCCCACCCCCCGCAGCCCAGGTATCTGGTACTGATCGTACTTCTGGCCGATTATCTGCTGGCAAACCTCGATGAACTGCTGGACAAATCCACTAGCATACTGATTTATCACAACACCAGGGCAGCCTCCGACCCGTCTGGGCAATTGGTCAACAGAACTGTCACCAGTTATTTGCCACTGCCCACCGTAACCTATCGGGCCAGTCTGGAACAGGGCCGCAATGGCTTGATCCTGCAGATGGAAAAACAGTTTGGTCTGGGCTCCGTGTCGCTGGTGATGGTACTGTTCATTCTGATCACCTCGCTGCTGGTGTTTCTTTTCATTCGCCTGTACATCATGCGCCGCTATACCAGGGACATGCGCCGCAGCAGACAGGAGGCCAGCCTGGCGCTGCTGGCAAATTACGATGCCTTGACTAAGCTGCCCAATCGCAATCTGTTGCAGGAATATCTCAGCACACAGATCGAAAAACCAGACACAGATATTACCCTGGCTGCACTTTTTCTGGATCTGGAACGATTCAAACAGATCAACGATCGCTATGGCCATCGAATCGGCGACATCGTTCTGCAGATCACCGCGCAAAGAATCCAGCAATGCCTGAGAAAGGAGGATATCGCCGTGCGTCTAGGCGGCGATGAATTCCTGGTGCTGATCAGCGATTTTGGCAAGCCAGGCAGTGTACAGCAAATTGCCGAAAAAATCAGATCTCAAATAGAAAAGCCAATAGAAATCAATCAAATGAAACTTTCCATCAGCGCCAGCATCGGAATCGCGATCTATCCCGATCAAACCGACGACCCGCTGCAGCTGATTCATCTGGCGGATCGGATGATGTACCAGAACAAAAAGGAAAGATCCAGAGGTGGTGAGGCAGAGGCTGGGAAATAACGACCACAACACTTTGCTCGTGAACCTTGTTGGGGTTCCTGTTATCACCCCAACCTACGCAATACCGCCATACAAGGTTGATGATATGGACTCCTCAATCGCCAACGGTGTCATAATGCACCAGAGTATTTAACAACGGCATAAAGAGGAATCCGAAATGAATAATAGCGTAATTGGTTTAGATATAGCAAAAAACATCTTTCACATATATACAT
>JAJRWJ010000140.1 GCA_024276805.1 Gammaproteobacteria bacterium | reverse complement strand
TTGAAAAATACCGACCCGGAAGTTTTTTCTGCCATACAACACGAAATTGAACGACAGGACAAAAAACTGGAACTCATTGCTTCCGAGAATTTTGTCAGCCATGCGGTGCTGGAAGCAATGGGCCAGGTTATGACCAATAAGTACGCCGAAGGCTATCCGGGCAAGCGATACTATGGCGGCTGCGAATTTGTCGATGTCGCCGAAGAACTGGCCCGCGAACGGGCGAAAAAACTTTTCGCTGCCGACCATGCCAATGTGCAGCCACATTCCGGCTCCCAGGCCAATATGGCTGCGTATTTCAGTCTGGTCAATTATGGCGACAAAGTCATGGGCATGGATCTTTCGCATGGCGGCCACCTGACCCATGGTAGTCCGGTCAATTTTTCCGGCCGATTTTTCCGGATGGTTCATTACGGAGTCGACCGAACCGGTTACATCGATATGAATCAGGTCGAAGAGGTCGCTCTGCGCGAAAAACCCAAGCTGATCATCACTGGTGCCAGCGCCTATGCCAGAGAGATCGATTACAAGGCCTTCAGGGAAATTGCCGACAAGATCGGCGCCAAGCTTCTGGCCGATATTGCCCATCCAGCCGGATTGATTGCCGTTGGCCTCATTCAGAGTCCGCTTCCTTATTGCCATGTGGTTACCACGACCACACACAAAACCCTGCGTGGCCCGCGCGGCGGAATGATTATGATCGGCCAGGATGCTGAGAACGATATGGGCATAAAAACTCCCAAGGGCCGTGTAAAAATGATGTCTGAGGTGATTGACTCCAATGTCTTTCCCGGATTTCAGGGCGGACCGCTGATGCATGTTATTGCTGCCAAGGCGGTTGCTTTTGGCGAAGCACTGCAACCGGATTTTGTCGATTATCAGAAACAGATCATCAAAAACGCCAAAACACTGGCCCAGAGCTTGATCGATCGCGGATACGACATTGTGTCCGGCGGAACAGATACGCATTTGATGCTGATAGATTTGCGCAACCATAACCTCACGGGCAAAGCAGCCGAGAAAGCACTGGAAGTGGCCGGTATTACCGTGAATAAAAACATGGTTCCTTTTGACACGCAAAATCCTTTTGTAACCAGTGGCATTCGTCTGGGTACTCCTGCTTTGACCACGCGCGGAATGAAAGAAAACGAGATGGAACTGATCGCCGGATTCATCGATGAAGTGCTGCTGAATATCGATAGCGAAACGGTACGGGATAAAGTTCGAAAGCAGGTTGTCGATCTCTGTAATCAGTTTCCTCTGTATTCCGATCTTGTCGAGAAATAAAATATGAGATGCCCTTTTTGTAATTATCACGATACAAAAGTTATAGACTCGCGTACGCGTGATGGGGGACGTACCATACGCCGGCGTCGCGAGTGTTTGAAATGCCGTCGACGTTTTACAACAAAAGAGACAGTTGATGATATACCTCTCTGGGTGATAAAGCAGGATGGCGGACGCGAGGAATTCGATCGCAAAAAGCTCATCAAATCCATTCTCGTTGCCTGCGCCAAACGACCGGTTTCGGTGACGGCTATCGAGCAATTCGTCAACCGCCTGGAATATGATTTTCGGGATCAGGGCATCGAAGAAGTCGAGTCCAGGGAGATCGGGGAAAGAGTAATGAAGGAATTGAAAGAGCTTGATGAAGTGGCCTATGTTCGTTTTGCTTCGGTTTACAGAAACTTTACAGCCAAAGAGGAATTTCTGAGCGAAGTGAAACAGCTCAAATAAGCCATCTGCTTTACTTATCCCATCATTTAACCTCCCCGACACACAATAAATCCGCTTTTTAGTGTGTCAGTTTTTTAGTTAAATTGTTCAGGTTTGTCAATACGATCAGGTCATACGGATTAGTTTAGAGAACAATTCATACGGAGACTGTTTTGGGTATTTTCAAGATACGTTCATTCAAAGGCGGTGTACATCCACCAGAGCATAAAGAGTTAACCTCTCATCTTCCCATTGAAATAGTACCATTACCTTCCCGGGTAGTTATTCCTGTTCAACAACATATTGGTGCGCCGGCAAAACCTATTGTGGAAAAAGGCGCCGAGGTAAAAGTTGGTGATCCGTTGAGCGAGAGCGCCGGATTTGTTTCTGTGCCCACGCATGCGTCTATTTCCGGCAAAGTGGTTGCCGTGGAAGAGCGACCGCATCCGATGGGTCACGATGTTTTGTCCGTGGTCATCGAAAGCGATGGCCAAGACGAGTGGAATGAGAATATTCAGTACGATGAGAACTATCTGGAGCTGGATGCTGGCGAAATGAAAGAGCGAATCCGGCTGGCCGGTCTGGCTGGTATGGGTGGCGCTACCTTTCCTACGCATGTCAAGCTGTCGCCACCGGCGGACAAGCCCATCGATACATTGATTTTAAACGGTGCCGAATGCGAGCCTTATCTCACCTCCGATCATCGTTTGATGGTCGAAAAGCCAAAAGATATTCTTCTTGGCATGCAGATTCTCATGAAAATATTGGGTGCTAAAACGGGAATTATCGGCATCGAAAACAACAAGCCGGATGCCATCAAAAAGCTGCGCAAAATGTGCGCCGAGCTC
>JAJRWJ010000139.1 GCA_024276805.1 Gammaproteobacteria bacterium | reverse complement strand
TCACCTGGGAAGCCTGGATTTCTTCATAATTATCGATGGTCAGCCGGGCGATGGTGCCGTCAAAAGGTGCTTTCAGAACCGTGTAGCTGAGCTCCTGTTTGGCTTTGTTCAGATCCGCCAGTCTGGATCGGCATTCCGCTTCCAGGCGGTCATAGTCCATTTTGGAAATAAATCCCTTTGCGACCAGTTTTTTTGCCCGTTCATAGTCTGCCCTGGCCCGCGTGAAAGCCGCCATCTTGTCGTTGACGACGATCTGAAAATCCTTCGGATCCAGCTCCGCCAGTATCTGCCCTTCCTTCACCCGCTCGCCTTCCCTGACCAGCAGCTTGGCGACCCTGCCACCTACACGGAAGGACAGATCCGCTTTGCGGCTGGCGTCGACCACGCCGGGAAACTTTCTGACCCCGGACGTTTCACCACCGGCGACGACGATGCTTTTCACCGGCCGCACGACTGTCTCGGTCGTTTGCTGCTCATTTTTCCCACAGCCTGCCAGCAGTAGAGATGATAATACTAGCGTGGATAATGTCCGTCGTTGCATGGTGCTTTCCCAATCAATAGAATCTTTGCGGCGATAATCAATGTGAATGACGTTGTTGCTGTCGTTTGCGGCGGCAGCTACTCGAGAATCGTCAACCCACCCATATAGGGCTGCAGTACATCAGGGATGACAATGTGACCTTCGCTATTTTGATAATTCTCCAGCAGTGCGATCAGTGTCCGCCCCGCCGCCAGCCCCGAACCGTTCAGGGTATGCGCCAGTTCCGGCTTGCCGGTCTCGGGATTGCGCCAGCGCGCCTGCAGTCTGCGCGCCTGGAAATCCCTGAAATTACTGCAGGAGGAAATCTCCCGGTACTGCCCCTGGCCTGGCAGCCACACTTCCAGATCGTAGGTCTTGGCCGATGAAAATCCGGTATCACCGGCACACAGCAGAACTTTTCTATAGGCAAGCCCGAGCTTTCGCAGGATATTTTCCGCATGTCCGGTCAGTTCCTCGTGGGCCTGCCGTGAATCGCCGGCCGGGACGATCTGCACCAGCTCGACTTTTTCAAACTGGTGCTGACGGATCATACCCCGGACATCCCTGCCATAGGCGCCTGCCTCACTGCGGAAACAAGGGGTATGAGAAACATACTTGAGCGGCATCCGGGCAGCGTCGACGATGGCATCCCTGACAATGTTGGTGACCGGCACCTCTGCGGTCGGGATCAGATACAGCGTCGGATCATTGTCCACCCGGAACAGATCCTGTTCGAATTTCGGCAATTGCCCGGTACCCCGCAGGGAATCGGTATTGACCAGAAAGGGCACATAGCTTTCCACATAGCCGTGCTCATTGATATGGGTATCGAGCATGAACTGAATCAGGGCGCGCTGCAGCCGGGCAATATTGCCTTGCAGAACCACGAACCGGGCGCTGGCGATTTTTGCACCCAGTTCGAAATCCATACCCGACAGTTGCGCACCCAGATCGACATGATCCCTGGGCTGAAAATCGAATGCCGGCGGCTCTCCCCAACGGCTGATCTCCAGATTGGCCTGTTCGTCTTTACCCGCTGGCACGGATTCATCGAGAATATTGGGCAGGCCCAGTTGAATCTGCTGCAGCTGGTTTTGAATGTCGGCTAGGCGGGTTTCCGCTGCCTTCAACCGATCACCCAGATCCTGGACGGCATCCAGCAACGGCTGTATATCCTCGCCCCTGGCCTTGGCCTGGCCAATGGCCTTGGACCGGGTATTGCGCTGCTTCTGCAATTCCTGGGTATCGATCTGCAACTGCTTGCGCTGCTCTTCCAGACCCCGGTATGCATCGACATCGAAGGAGAAGTTGCGTCTGGCCAGCTGCACCTTGACATAGTCCAGTTCTGTACGTAATAAACGCGGGTCTAACATGTCTGTGTGCTTACCTGAAAAAAATAATAAATTATATAATACGTCTGGTTCACGACCCCGCCGGTATATGGGCGGTCGCCTTCCAGCTGACGATATGTTTGAGATCAAGTTTGTTTTTAAGTTTTTTTATCGCCCGCGCCACCTTTTCCGGCTGATCATAGAACTCGATGATCAACGGCAGCTCCAGGGAAAGATTGAGCAATGTCGAGGTATGAATCTCCCCGGATGATCCGTACCCGACGATACCACGAATCACCGTGACGCCGATGATATGCTCCTCCTCGCGCAATATATCCAGAACCTGGTTCAGATGATCGTGCCCTTCCAGGGTATGCACCCGGGCTATGGTGATTTCTCGTGTACTCATATTTGTTTTCCAGTCAACAGGCCACCCCATGCCGCAAACAGGCAAATGACGACATTGCCAATAAACACACTCAGCAGCAGATTCAGATTGGCATCGAATGTATAGCCTTCCTCGAGTAAATACAAAATCAGATAGAGACTCGACAATGTCGTGAATATACCGATCAAAATGATCATGATGGCAAATTTATGCTCCATGGTCATGGTCACCTTATGCAGCAGCAGCGCGGCGATGACCCCAATCAGAAAAGCCATGAAAACATTCACTGTCACCAGGGCATAGGGAAAAACCCAGCCCAGCCAGCGGATCACGCCACCGGAATACATGAACATGGTTCTGCCGGTCAACAGCCCTATCCAGACTGCCAGCAGGCAGGCGCCGATGCTGATCGCGATGTTCAACCCGGCCTTCAGAAAATTCCCCTGCTCCAGCAGGTACATGGTTTCCAGAGAAAATGTGGAAAAGGTGGTGAACGATCCCATGAATCCCACCAGAATCGCCGCCCGGTACTCCATGGCAATGGCCACACGCTGCAACACCAGCGCCTCGGTCAGCAGACCGATCAAAAACGAACCGATGACATTGACCGCCAGCGTACCATAGGGAAAACCACGACCAAGCCAGTGATAAACACCGCTGGCAACGAAAAAGCGCAGTATGGCGCCAAAAGCGCCGCCCACCGCGATGACCATGATCTGATTCATGTCAATTGCTGTTCCTGTCGGCTTGGAAAATTCAGTATTCTGTCCAGCATCCCGATCAATAACCGGCGCATGAATTTATACGCTCTGCCTGTAATTTTTTCCTCACAGACATATTCCCCACGCCGCACCAACACAACACCTGTTCTGTAAGCATGGACAGACATGAATCAATCTTTTAAATCAGCAGCATAAAGCAGCCTCAATCCATCAAAGGAAAACGGGCACTGCACTAGCTCCGAATAAAATGCTGGCGATAATACTTCAGTTCATCGATCGATTCAATGATATCTTCCAGCGCCTGATGGCTGGATTGCTTGTCGAAGCCTTTGTAGACATCCGGCGCCCAGCGGGCCGCCAGTTCCTTCAGCGTCGAAACATCCAGATTACGGTAATGAAAATAGCTTTCCAGCCTGGGCATGGCCCGATACAGAAAGCGCCGATCCTGGCAAATACTGTTGCCACACATCGGTGATTTGTTTTCCGGAACC
>JAJRWJ010000138.1 GCA_024276805.1 Gammaproteobacteria bacterium | reverse complement strand
GGTGGTCGGTATTCTGCCCGGCAGCCGCAGCCAGGAAATCAGGCGCATGCTGCCGGTGATGCTGCAGGCGGCAGGCGCTGTGCAAAAGGCATTTCCCGGCTGCCGGTTCCTGCTGCCGCAGGCGGATTCCATCAGCGACGAGCTGCTGCAATCGGTACTGCAGGATGCGCCGGTCGCCGTGCAGGTGATCAAAAACCAGCCCTATGACGTCATTCAGTGCTGTGATGCGGTGATGATCACGTCCGGTACCGCGACGCTGGAAACAGCGCTGCTGACCGTGCCGATGGTGATCGTCTACAGGCTTTCCACACTGACCTACTGGCTGGGCAGATGCTTGGTGAAATCCCCGTTCATCGGTTTGCCCAATATCGTGGCCGGCAAGGCCATCGTCCAGGAATTGATTCAGCATCGGGCGACGCCGGCAGCGGTAGCCGGAGAAATCATCAAAATCCTGTCCGACCCGGACTACGCCGGGGAAATGCGCCGGGAATTAGGAAGGGTCAGGCAACTGCTCGGGCCGGGCGGTGGAGATCGGACCATGGCCGAACTGGCCGAACAGATGCTGCGCCAGCCTGATTGAGGTGGTTTTAGTAAATATAGGTCGGGTTAGCGCAAGCGTAACCCGACAGGCAGGCGTATCTGGCTTGAATTCTGGTTTGTATGAATTGACCACAGAGGGCACAGAGAGCACGGAGTAATAATAATGTCCCTCAAACCAAATCAGTCCTGTCATCCCGACGCAAGGAGGGATCTTGATGGCTGATATACTCACTGCTTGTGAATTTCGTAGGTCGGGTTAGCTTCAGCGTAACCCGACAGGCCCGGCCAGGGGGGGCAATGATGGCAAACAGGTTGCTGGTTTTTTTCATTGTCATGGTTTGCCTGCTGATCGGGCTGGTCTGGCTGACTGTGCGGGACATGCCGTCACTGCCGGTGTCCTTTGCCGATGTTCTGGCCAAAGCCGACCGGGTGCAACTGCTGGACCGCCATGGCGAGCCGCTGTCGGTTACCTACCGGAACCGCTGGAATGTGCATGACCGGGTCGCTCTGCATGACATCCCGTTTTTTCTCCAGCGCTCCTTCATTGCTGCCGAAGACCAGCGTTTTTACCAGCATCACGGTGTCGACTGGCTGGCGCGGCTGCATGCACTGCAGCAGAATCTTGTGCATGGCGCCATGCTGCGCGGCGCCAGCACACTTTCCGAACAGGTGCTCAGGATGCTCTTGCCGCGACCACGGACACTGTGGAGCAAATGGCTGGAAGGCTGGCAGGCGATGGCGTTGGAGCGGCGTTTCGGCAAACGGGCGATTCTGGAATTCTATCTGAATCAGGCGCCCTATGCGGCAAACCGGCGCGGCATCGTGCAGGCAGCCCGCTATTATTTCGACCGTGATCTGCAAACCCTCAGCCACCGGGAAATGCTGGCCCTGGCGGTTCTGGTCAGGGCGCCGTCGCGGCTGGACAGTTTCCGTTACCCGGACGCCATGCGCACCGGCATAGACCAGCTGGCGGAGCGGCTGCTGGACAGTACAGCTCTGTCATCGGCGCAGTATCGGGCGTTGCGGGAAGAGACGCTGCAGTTGCGAAAACCGGCGCTGCCCATTCATGCCGGACATTTCCTGCGCCATGTGCTGGCGCAGGTGCTGCCTCGGCGGCAGCGCATCACCACCACCCTGGATGGCGCTCTGCAAGCGGAATTGCAGGGTATACTGGATCAGCGCCTGCGTTTTTTGCGCCAGCGCGCCGTACACAATGGTGCATTGCTGGTGGTCGATCATGGTACTGGCGAGGTGTTGGCCTGGGTGGTGGCGGGAGCCGCCGCCGCTGACTGGCCGGGGGCGAAGATCGATGCCGTCACCACCCGACGCCAGCCCGGTTCGGCATTGAAACCCTTGCTCTATGCGCTGGCCCTGCGCAAGGGCTGGACGGCGGCAACTGTACTCGATGATGCACCCTTGCAGGAGGCGGTGGGAGACGGACTGCATCGCTACCACAATTACAGTCGTGTACACTATGGGCAGGTCAGTGTGCGTGAGGCGCTGGCCAACTCGCTGAACATTCCGGCGCTGAAAACCATACAGTTCGTTGGCGTCACCGACTATCTGGATTTGCTCAGGGCGCTGGGCTTCGCCGGTTTGACGCGGCATCCGGATTATTATGGTGATGGTCTGGCGCTGGGCAATGCCGGGGTCAGCCTGCTGGAACTGGTGCGGGCCTATGCCGTGCTGGCAAACCGGGGTGTTTTCCAGGAATTGAAAGTAGTCCGTGAGGAGGCTTCTGCCTCGCTGAAAAAGAGAATTTTCTCCCCGGAAGTCAGTTCCCTGATAGGCAATATACTCGCCGATGGCAATGCCCGGCATCTGGAGTTCGGTACCGGGACTGTCTTGCACATGCCACGCCAGCCGGCGGTGAAAACAGGGACTTCCAGCGATTTTCGCGACAGCTGGACGCTCGCCTATAATGACCGTTTTGTGGTTGGCATCTGGATGGGCAACCTGGACAATTCCGAAACCGATGGCATCACCGGCGCTGCCGGCCCGGGGCTGGTGATGCGCAGTGTGTTTTCGGTGCTGAACAGGGGGCGGCCTGGCAGGCCACTATATCTCAGTGCCAAATTGATCAGCAGGCAGGTCTGTCAGGCCTCTCCGGCAGGTCGTGACGCCGATGCCACCTGCGCAATCAGGAAGAGTGAATATTTTATTCCCGGAACCGTGGCGCAAACAGCAATCGCCGCAACCGTTCAACAGCCAGCTATGCGCATCACGCAGCCCTCGCCCGGTCTGCAGCTGGCCGTGGATCCCCGGGTGCCATTGGCAAAACAGGCGTTCGCTTTCCAGCTGCAGGGGGTTGGCAACGACGCATGGGTCTCCTGGCTGGTGGATGGCCGGCTGCAGGGTGTGGGCCCGGGTGGACGCCGGTTATGGCCCTTGCAGCGTGGCGGGCATCGGCTGCGGGTAGTGGTCGGGCAGGATGGGGAAACAGCGGCTCAGACTTTTAGCGTGGATTTTACCGTCAAATGAAAAGATTGTTTTTTGCCTTGTGGCCCGACCCCGCAACCAGGCAGCGCCTGCAGCAATTGACCGGAACATTGCGTCTGCCGGCGGCAAAACGCATCAGACCGGAAAATCTGCATGTCACGCTGGTATTTCTGGGCAATGTCGACGAGCTGCTGCTGCCCGCCATCGAAGAGCAGGTCAAGGGGATATCGGCGCCCGGCTTCACCCTGCTGTTCGACAGGCTGGAGTACTGGCGCAGGCCCGGCATCGTCTGCTTGACCTGTAAGCCGGTACCGGCGGCGGAACAGCTGGTTCAGGAACTGTCTGCTGTCTGTACCGGCCTGGGTATGACGCTGGACGACAGGGAGTTTCGGGCGCATGTGACGCTGGCAAGGCATGTCCGCGGCAAGCCGGAGGTCGCGATGGAACCGCTGCCCTGGTCTGCCCGGGCATTGGTTCTGGTCGAATCACAGACCCGGCCGGAAGGAGGGCAATACACGATCCTGCTGCGTCGGCGTTTTTGTCAATCATGACTATCCCATCTTATCACTGTATGTGATAATAAACGGTTTACTGGACTGTTTCTGGGGGGGTACCCGGTTCATGGGGTTTCACCGGAGCCGGTCTGGTTTTGCCGGCATCCGCTACGGATTGCCGGCTGCGCTCGGGTAAACCAATAATAGGTCATGCAAATGGATGAAAACAAAAAGAAAGCGCTGGGTGCGGCGCTGACGCAGATTGAAAAGCAGTTCGGCAAGGGAGCCGTGATGCGCATGGGTGATGTGGCGGCCTGTCGTGATATAGAAGTCGTTTCCAGCGGTTCGTTGTCTCTGGATATCGCTCTGGGCTGCGGCGGTCTGCCCCGCGGCCGGGTGATCGAAATCTATGGGCCGGAATCCTCGGGCAAGACCACGCTGACCCTGTCGGTGATCGCTGAAATACAGAAGCTGGGTGGCGCGGCCGCCTTCATCGATGCCGAGCATGCCCTGGACCCGTCCTATGCCGAGAAAATAGGCGTCAACGTCGACGATCTGCTGGTTTCGCAGCCGGATACCGGCGAACAGGCGCTGGAAATCACCGATATGCTGGTGCGCTCCGGGGCGGTCGATATCGTGGTCATCGATTCGGTCGCGGCATTGACCCCAAAGGCCGAAATAGAAGGCGAAATGGGTGATTCGCACATGGGTTTGCAGGCGCGGCTGATGTCCCAGGCATTGCGCAAACTCACCGCCAACATCAAACGCTCCAACACCATGGTGATCTTCATCAATCAGATCAGAATGAAAATCGGCGTCATGTTCGGCAATCCGGAAACCACCACCGGCGGCAATGCCCTGAAATTCTATTCTTCGGTACGTCTGGATATTCGTCGTATTGGCTCGATCAAGAAGGGTGATGAAATCATTGGCAACGAAACCCGGGTCAAGGTGGTCAAGAACAAGGTGGCGCCACCTTTCAAGCAGGCGGAATTCGAAATCCTCTATGGCGAGGGTATTTCCTTTCTGGGCGAGCTGATCAATCTGGGCGTCAAAAACGGTTTCGTGCAGAAAGCCGGCTCCTGGTACAGCTATGAAAATGAAAAAATCGGCCAGGGCAAGGACAATGCCAAAACTTATCTGAAGGAAAATCCGGAAAAGGCCGCGCGGCTGGAGGCGCAGATACGCGCCGAGGTGTTTGGCGGTAACGATAAGCAACCGGTCGGAGAAACTTCCGCTGAATAATCCGGCCGCTGCTGAAATCAGGAAAATCTGTCTGCAGTTGCTGGGCAGGCGTGAACACAGCCGGCGGGAACTGTTACAGAAACTGCGCAGCAAGGGCTATGCCGGGGATGACATTCAACGGGTCATCGATGCATTGGCGGTGGATGGCTGGCAGAGTGATCAGCGTTTTGCCGAAAGCTATGCCAGACAGCGACTGGAAAAAGGCTATGGCCCGCTGCGTATAGGCAATGAACTGCGCCAGAGAGGCATCGAGGAATTCGACCTGGACAGTGTCATGGAACAGCTGGCGGACAGCTGGGATGAATTGCTGGTCAGGCTCTATAGCAGAAAATACCCAGCCCAGGACAGCATGAGTCGCAACGAATGGGCCAGACGCAGCCGTTTTTTGCTGCAACGTGGTTTTGCCGGTGAAACGGTCAAGGCGCTTTTGCAGCACTTGAAAATCAAATTGGCGTCATGATACCGTAAATTTTTTGCATTATCGTGCCGGCTCACCCGCGGGAGAAATCCTTGCCAGAAAGGACCGGGTCGAACCGATTGGGCACTTGAAAACGAAATCTAAAACTTCAATTATCCAGTATCTATCATGAAAAAGATGAGTAGCGCGGAATTGCGCTCCGCCTTTCTAGAATTTTTCCGGGAACGGGGACATACGATTCTGCCCTCCAGTCCGTTGGTGCCCGACAACGATCCGACGTTGTTGTTTACCAATGCCGGCATGGTGCAGTTCAAAGATGTCTTTCTCGGCCGGGAGCATCGCGACTATGTGCGTGCGGCGACCAGCCAGCGCTGTGTGCGCGCCGGCGGCAAACACAATGACCTGGAAAATGTCGGATACACCGCACGCCATCATACTTTTTTCGAGATGCTGGGGAATTTCAGTTTCGGGGACTATTTCAAGCATGAAGCGATTCATTATGCCTGGGATTTTTTGACCGTAGAGCTGGGTATACCCGCCGACAGATTGTGGATATCGGTCTATGCCGAAGACCAGGAGGCGGAACGGATCTGGCTCCGGGAAATCGGCATCGATCCCGGGCGCTTTTCCCGAATCGCCACCAGGGACAATTTCTGGTCGATGGGCGATGTCGGTCCCTGCGGACCCTGCACGGAAATTTTCTATGACCATGGCGAGGCGATAGCGGGCGGTCCGCCTGGCTCTCCGGATGAGGATGGCGATCGCTATATTGAAATCTGGAATCTGGTGTTCATGCAGTATGACCGTTCCGCCGATGGCGTCCTGACACCGCTGCCGAAGCCATCCGTCGATACCGGTATGGGGCTGGAGCGGATCTCGGCGATCCTGCAGGGGGTGCACAGCAACTATGAGATCGATCTGTTTCAGGGGCTGCTCAAGTCTGCCGCCGCGATTGCCGGGGTCAGTGATTTGTCGCACAGTTCGTTGCGCGTGATCGCCGATCACATACGCTCCTGCGCCTTCCTGATTGTCGATGGCGTGATGCCTTCCAACGAGGGCAGGGGCTATGTGCTGCGCAGGATTATCCGCCGGGCCATCCGGCACGGCTACCGGCTGGGCATTCGCGAGGTATTCTTCTATCAGCTGGTGGAACCGCTGGTCAGGGAAATGGGCGAGGCCTTTCCCGAGCTGGCCGAGGCGCGGTCGCAGGTTGAAAGGGTGCTGAACAAGGAAGAACAGCGCTTCGCCGAAACCCTGGAACAGGGTATGAAAATCCTGGAGTCCTGCGTCGAGAAAATGTCGGGTACGGTCATTCCCGGCGATACCGTTTTTCTGCTCTATGACACCTATGGCTTTCCGGTGGATCTGACTGCCGATTTCGCCAGGGAGCATAACCTCACTGTCGATCAGCAGGGCTTCGAGCAGGCCATGCAGGCCCAGCGGCAGCGGGCGCGTGCCGCCAGTCATTTCGACGCCGACTATGATCAGGACATCGCCCTTGACAGCGAAACCCGGTTTACCGGCTACAAATATCTGCAGGAGGAGGCTGAAATCATCGGGCTGTTCAAGACCGGACAGTCCGTCGATGTGCTGCAGCAGGGGGATGAAGGTGGCGTCGTTCTGGACAAGACGCCGTTCTATGCCGAGTCGGGAGGGCAGGTCGGTGATTTTGGGCGGTTGACCACCGGAACGGCCGTGTTTCAGGTCGATGACACACAAAAACAGGGTGACAAACTGTTTCTGCACAAGGGCAAACTGAAGCAGGGTGTACTCCGGGTTGGAGAAACCTGTACTGCCAGCGTCGATCAGGCCGCCCGGCAGGCGACCGCCCTGAACCATACCGCTACCCACCTGCTGCATGCAGCGTTGCGCCAGGTACTGGGTGAACATGTGACGCAGAAAGGCTCGCTGGTCGATGCCGAACGGCTGCGTTTCGACTTTTCCCATTTCGAGCCGATGACGCCGGCTGAAATCAGCGCCGTCGAAGGCATCGTCAATGCACAGATCCGCCTGGACAATCCGGTTGTCGCAGAGGTCATGGGCAGGGACGATGCCATGCAGGCCGGCGCGATGGCGCTGTTCGGGGAGAAATACGGTGAGCAGGTCCGGGTGCTGCGCATCGGTGATTTCTCCACCGAATTGTGCGGCGGCACCCATGTGCAACGCACCGGGGAGATCGGCATTTTCAAGATCGTCGCCGAAACCGGCGTGGCAGCAGGAGTACGCCGCATCGAAGCGCTCACCGGGGCGGCGGCGACCGAATGGATCGCCCGGCGCGACGAGGCTCTGGACAACATCGCGGCAATGCTGAAAAGCTCAGCCGATACGGCAGCCGACAAGGTCCGGCAGCTGCTGGAGAAAAACCGCAATCTGGAAAAACAGCTGCAGCGTCTGAAATCGAAACTGGCCAGTTCCACCGGCGGTGAACTGTCCTCAAAAGCAGTCGACGTGGCGGGAATCAAGGTGCTGGCGGTGAAGCTGGAGGATGTCGATGGCAAGGCGATGCGCGAGATGGTCGATCAGTTGAAGAACAAGCTGGGTAGTTCGGCGATCGTGCTGTCTACGGTTTCCGGCGGCAAGGTAAGCCTGATCGCCGGTGTCAGCAAGGATCTGACCTGCCGTCTGAAGGCCGGAGAACTGGTCAACGTCGTGGCCACCAAGGTGGGCGGCAAGGGAGGCGGCAGGCCGGACATGGCTCAGGCGGGAGGCAGCGATCCCGCGGCACTGGAAGCGGCATTGGCGGGAGTGCCGGATTGGGTGCGGGAAAAGCTGCAATGATTAACACAAGGCAATAATGGCACTTTACATATACAAATTTGGTGGCACCTCGGTGGGCACCGTGGAACGCATTCAAGCCGTCGCGGAAAAAGTCAAGGCAGCGCGCGATCGCGGTGATCAGATCGTCGTGGTCGTTTCGGCAATGAGTGGCGAAACCAACCGCTTGCTGGATCTGGCGACGCAGATCCAGGAACAGCCCGACTCCCGGGAGCTGGATGTACTGCTGTCCACCGGGGAGCAGGTCACTATCGCCCTGCTGTGCATGGCATTGCACCATCTGGGTTGTCCAGCCTGTTCCTATACTGGTGGGCAGGTCAGAATTCTTACCGATGACGCCCATACCAAGGCGCGCATACGCAGTATCGACGCTCAGTCCATGCGTGAGGACCTGGCCCAGGGAAAGGTCGTCGTGGTGGCCGGTTTCCAGGGGGTCAATGAAAAAGGCTGGATCACGACGCTGGGCCGGGGCGGGTCCGATACCACGGCAGTCGCGCTGGCCGCCGCACTACAGGCCGATGAATGCCAGATCTATACCGATGTCGATGGCGTCTATACCACCGATCCCCGAATCGAGCCAAGGGCGCGCAGACTGAAGCAGATCACCTTCGAGGAAATGCTGGAAATGGCCAGCCTCGGTTCCAAGGTGCTGCAGATCCGGGCCGTGGAGTTCGCGGGCAAATATAATGTCCCCTTGCGGGTATTGTCATCGTTTACAGAAGGTGAGGGTACACTGATCAATTACGAGGAGTCCAAAATGGAGCAAGCTTTGATTTCCGGTATCGCCTTCAACAGGGATGAGGCGAAACTGACCATTACCGGCGTGCCTGATTTACCCGGGGTGGCGTCAAAAATTCTCGGGCCGATTGCCGAAGCCAACATCGAAGTCGACATGATCATTCAGAACATTGCCGGCGATGACACCACCGATTTCACCTTCACCGTACATCGCAACGATCTGCAGCGCGCCCTGTCCATCCTGCGGACAGTGCGCGAACAGCTGGGCGCGGGAAAAGTTACCGGTGACGATGACATCGTCAAGATTTCCATCGTTGGCGTCGGCATGCGCTCCCATGCCGGCATTGCCAGCGCCATGTTCAAGACCCTTGCCGATGAAGGTATCAATATCCGGATGATTTCCACATCGGAAATCAAGATTTCCGTGGTCGTCGATGAGAAGTATCTGGAACTGGCGGTCCGGGCGCTGCATGCAGCGTTTCATCTGGATCAGGAATTGCCGGCATAAGTTTCTGTTCAGGTTCTTCACGGGCAATTTCTCTCTACTCGTGGTGGAGCATGCGGATAAGGGAGGATGGTGAATGCATGATGAGTTAACCCTTTTTTTATCGATAAATGGTGATATAATTAGCCACTTGGTTGGCCGCTGTTTATTATAAACAGCAATTCATAATTGGAATATTGAGGGAAAAACCATGCTTATCTTGACTCGGCGTGTAGGAGAGACTTTGATGATTGGTGACAATGTGACTGTCACGGTTCTTGGAGTCAAAGGAAATCAGGTTCGCATTGGTGTTAACGCACCGAAAGAAATTTCTGTTCACCGTGAAGAAATTTACGAAAGGATCAAGAAAGAACAGGCAGAATCGGAGGGCATGTCTGATTCTGAACAAGAGTAAAGTTTTCAGGAGAGATGGCCGAGCGGCTGAAGGCGCTCCCCTGCTAAGGGAGTATGGGTTTTAAAGCCCATCGAGGGTTCGAATCCCTCTCTCTCCGCCATTAAATTATTGACAATAAAATCTCATCAAGAGATAATAAGCGGCTAAATAATGCGCCCGTAGCTCAGCTGGATAGAGTACTCGGCTACGAACCGAGCGGTCGGGAGTTC
Organism: Gammaproteobacteria bacterium; assembly: GCA_024276805.1. Taxonomy (GTDB): domain Bacteria; phylum Pseudomonadota; class Gammaproteobacteria; order Methylococcales; family Methylomonadaceae; genus JANEMG01. The sequence continues at coordinate 10,649 of JAJRWJ010000138.1, read as the reverse complement.
GAATCTCTCCGGGCGTGCCAAATTCCAAGTTAATCCCCTGTAGCTCAGTTGGTAGAGCGGGTGACTGTTAATCACTAGGTCGGCGGTTCGAGCCCGTCCGGGGGAGCCATAAAAACAAAAGCTCTGGCAGAAATGCCAGGGCTTTTTTATTGCCTGTCAGTTCAGCAATGCCGCATATATTGTCAATTTATATTGATAAATCAACAGAATGTAAAATAATCAGCGGAATATGCCGAAATTCAGGCGACAGCATGCATGCCTTTGCCTTTTCCGAACGGATTTCATTTGTGATAACTTGATGGCGAAAAAACGCATAGAGGCATTGGAAATGAACTATCGTTATGGCAGGCGGGTGTTCTTTGACATAAAATGACAACCAGCCTGCTTGATCCGGTGTCTGTTTAATTCAAAAATAATTAGGATTTTTATAACGATGAGTGTTTTAAGTGATGTATCACAAATTTTGGCTGATGTATTACAATTGCCCGATGATGGCAAAAATCTGGAAGACAGTTCCCCATTGCTTGGTGCGATTCCAGAATTTGATTCCATGGCCGTTGTTTCAGTTTTGACCGCATTGGAAGATTCTTACGGCTTTTTTGTCGATGACGATGAAATCGATGCGGAAATTTTTGAAACCGTTGGATCATTGGCGGGTTTTGTCGAGCAAAAATTGAATGATCAGTGAGTTGAAGTCTCTATCTGCTGTTTGCCCTTTTTTTATTCCTGATCAGCAGGGGGATCTATTTGCTCTTTACTATCCTCCGGTTTCGGGAGGCCCTCCAAAGCAGATATTCATTCATATACCCGCATTTGCCGATGAAATGAATAAATCGCGCCGTATGATATCCCTTCAGGCGCGCGAATTTGCCGCTAAAGAATACGCGGTGCTCATCATCGACCTGTTTGGCACGGGGGATAGCCAGGGGGATTTTTCCGATGCCAACTGGACGGCGTGGCGGCAGAGTCTGCTGAGCTTATGTCGTGCCTTGCTGCAGCAAGGGTTCACTATCAGTTTGTGGGCATTGAGATGTGGGACTTTATTGGCGCTGGATATGGCGGAAAAGTCAGAAATTCAATTTGAGAATTTCTTGATGTGGCAGCCGGTTCTGAACGGTGAAACCTTTATGATGCAGTTTTTGCGCCTGCGTGTCGCTTCGGCATTGATGGACAGGAATGCTCCCCGCGAAAAAACCGCGGACCTGAAAAAAATGCTGCAGGATGGCCACCTCCTCGAGGTGGCGGGTTATGGATTGAACCCGGAGCTGGTCAACCCGCTGATGGCTATTCGTGCAAACCAGTTCAAAAAACTGCCATTTAAAAAAATAGCAATCATCGAAGTTATCGGGGACTCTCAAAAAGGAGCGCCAATCAACAGGAAGTTCGTTGATGAACTGCAACACAAAGACTTCGATGTATCTCTGCAATCCGTTGCCGGGAGTCCTTTCTGGTCGACCCAGGAAATTGTAGAGGTTCCGGAATTAATCACTGCATCATTGCAGTGCATCTGAGGAGGCAGTTATTATGATGGAAGACCCCGTCGCCTTTGATTGTGGAAACGACAGGTTGTTTGGTATCGTTCATGGAACACCGAAAACAAGCAGGCGGGGCGTGCTGGTTGTTGTTGGAGGCCCGCAATATAGAGCAGGAAGCCATCGTCAGTTTGTATTGCTGGCGCGTTATTTGGCGGACCATGGCATTCCGGTAATGCGCTTCGATTATCGGGGGATGGGGGACTCCGAGGGTGAGCGCGTGCCGTTCGATCGCATCGACAATGATATCAACGCAGCAATCGATGCCTTTACTGAGCATTGCCCCGACCTCCAGGAGGTTGTTATCTGGGGGTTGTGTGATGCAGCTTCAGCAGCAGTGTTTTATGCCTGTCAGGATAAACGCGTAACAGGCATGGTGTTGCTCAATCCATGGGTATTCACCGAACAGGGTTCCGCCAGGACTTATCTCAAACATTACTATCTGCAACGAATTCTAAATAAAGATCTGTGGCGAAAAATTATCCATCTGGAATTTGATTACAAGCAATCGTTTTCTTCTTTTTTGACAATGTTGCGAGAAGCCGGCAGTGGGAATGGCCAGCACGATAAGGAAAACAAAGCACAAGAAGAACCCCGGAACACCGCGCTTTCTTTACCTGATCGCATGTATGAATGCCTGGAGCGTTCCACATGTCCGGTACTGTTGATTTTGAGCGGTAATGACTTGACTGCCGATGAATTCAGGGAATTGATCAAATCTGATCGAAGATGGCAAAAGTTGATGAAGCAGCAGCGTATCACCCGCTATGACCTGAACGAGGCGGATCATACCTTTTCGACAGCCAGATGGCGTGACCAGGTGGCTGCCTGGACTGTAGACTGGGTCAAAGAGTAAAAAGGGGTCAGTGCCCTTAAGATATGTTATCATCAACTTGAATTGGTTGGGAAAAGTGAGGCGGAATGCCGAGAAAGCCAAGGTTTTTCATGCCGGATGTTCCGGTACATGTAGTTCAACGCGGAAATAATCGGGAATCCGTTTTCTTCAATGAAGAGGACTACCTTGTATATTTGAATTGGCTCAAGGAAGGGGCGGATCGCTATGACTGCGTGATTCATGCCTATGTGTTGATGACCAATCACACGCACATTCTGGTTACGCCCGGTGCCCGTGAATCGGTGAGCCGATTGCTGCAATATCTGGGGCGCCATTATGTCCCTTATATCAACAACAAATATGGGCGAAGTGGAACGCTTTGGGAAGGTCGCTTCAAAGCCAGTCTCATTGACGCGGAAGCCTATCTTCTGGCATGTTACCGCTACATCGAACTCAACCCGGTCAGAGCGGGAATGGTGGCGGTACCGGGCGAGTATCTGTGGTCCAGTTATCAGGCGAACGCTCTGGGCGCTGAAAATCCCATGCTGACCGGACACGCTCTCTATTTGGCATTGGATGCCGATACTCAGACCCGGCAAGCGAAATACAGAGCGCTGTTCGAGACACATCTCGAGAATCATCTTCTCAGCGAGGTCCGCAATTGCCTGAATACGGGTACGCCGCTGGGCAATGACCGGTTTCATGGGCAGATAGAGACGATGCTGAAGATGAAGGTAGGGCAGAATCGGCGCGGACGCCCGCGCAAAGTGCCGGATGACTGAAGGGTGTTTGCCGGACCGGCATCTTTTTAAGGGCTCTGACCCCTTACAAGAGAAAGTCTGTTGCCTGGATCTGGAAAGTAATGAGAACGGTGAGGTTTACGCGATCGCTGCTGTTTTCCAGGGCCAGGTGTGGCAACGCCAGGCGCCATTCGACATTCAACAGGTTCTGAAGGAGTTCGATCACTTTGCCAGGGATGCCGACTATCTGTTGGGCCATAACATTATTCTGCATGACCTGCCATTGTGTCGGGCGATCGATCCGACTCTGTCAATCCTTGACCAGCAGGTCATCGATACGCTGTTTTTGTCGCCGCTGGCCTTTCCGGAAAATCCCTACCACCGACTGGTAAAAAACTACAAATTGCTGCGTGACAGTCTCAATGATCCCTTGGCTGATGCCAGACTGGCGCAGGCACTGTTTCAGGATCAGTGGCGGACCCTGCAGCAACAACAGGCTGAAGCGCAGCTGCTGTCTTTCTATCATTACGCCTTCGCCAGCAATCCCCGTTTTGCCGGCTTGCAGCAGGTATTTCTGGCAATGGGCGCCGAGCCTCTGAACGCAGGTACCGCCTTTGATTTGTTGCGACTACTGATCAAGGACAGGGTGTGCGCAACCGCTTTCGAACAGGTGGTTATGTCCTATTTTACGGATCCGCAATTGCGCCCCGCGTTGGCCTACTGCCTGGCCTGGCTGCGCGTGGCCGGTGGCAATTCGGTGCTGCCGCCGTGGGTTCGGGAGCAGTTTCCCAATGTCGCTCCGGCACTGCGGCAATTGCGCGATATTCCCTGCAGGTCACCGGATTGTCAATATTGCCGGGACACGCACGATGCCGTTTCCCAGCTGCAGCGTTTTTTCGGTTTTCCCGCGTTCAGGCCGCAGCCGGAGGACGCAGAAGGTGGCAGTTTGCAGCAGCGCATCGTCCAGACAGGGATGCGTGACAAGCCGCTGTTCGCGGTGTTACCCACCGGCGGTGGCAAATCCCTGTGTTTTCAGTTGCCGGCGCTGGTGCGTTATCAGCGCCGTGGCGTACTGACCATTGTCATCTCGCCATTGCAGGCGCTGATGAAGGACCAGGTCGATAATCTACGCAACAAGACCGGTGCGCCCGGTACTGCCGCTTTGTATGGCATGCTGACAGGCCCAGAACGGGGCGAGGTGCTGAAGTCCATACAGATGGGGGATATCGCCCTGTTGTATGTCTCGCCGGAACAATTGCGTAACAGCAGCTTTCAAAAAGCGATCGAGCATCGGGAAATTGGCTGCTGGGTATTCGATGAGGCGCATTGCCTGTCGAAATGGGGGCACGATTTCCGCCCCGACTATTTATATGTCGCCCGCTTCATCAAGGAGTTCGCCGGCCGGCAGCATGCCCTGCTGCCGCCGGTGCAATGTTTTACGGCGACCGCCAAGCAGGATGTCAAAAATGAGATCATCGATTATTTCCGGGCCAATCTGGGCCAGGAATTACAGGTTTTCGAGGCTGGCGTAGAGCGTAACAACCTGCAGTTCGAGGTGCAGATGGTGACGGCCGTCGACAAATATCCCAGGATCAATCAACTGTTGCAGGAACGTCTGGGGGAGCGGGGCAGTGCCATCGTTTATTGCGCCAGACGCAGTCAGACCGAGGAAATTGCTGAATTTTTACAGCATCAGGAGTGGCGGGTCGAGGCCTTTCATGCCGGCAAGAACGCCGCCGAAAAAAAACATATCCAGGAAAACTTCATTAGCGGCGCTACCCGTGTGATTACCGCAACCAACGCTTTCGGCATGGGCATCGACAAGGAGGACGTCCGTCTGGTGATTCATGCCGATATCCCGGGTTCACTGGAGAATTATCTGCAGGAAGCGGGACGCGCCGGACGGGACCAGATAAATGCCGAATGCATCCTGCTGTTCGATGAAAATGACATCGATACCCAGTTCCGGATGTCGGCGGCTTCGCAGCTGCATCAGCGTGACATTGCCCAGATATTGAAGGGGCTGCGCAGAACCCGCAAGGATCACCTGGGCAATGTCGTGGTGACCTGCGGCGAACTGCTGCAAAACGAAGCGGTGGAAACCTCGTTCGAAGCCGCTGACTACACGGCCGCAACCAAGGTGATCACTGCCGTGTCCTGGCTGGAGCGGGCAGGGTTCATCGAGCGCAACGAAAACAAGACGCAGGTGTTTCAGGGGCGTCCCCTGGTGAAAAGCATCACCGAGGCGCGACAGAAAATTGCCCGTCTGGGCTTGTCGAAACGCCAGCAAACACGCTGGCTGGCCATTCTTGACATTCTGATCAATGCCGACAGTGATGCCGGGTTCAGTGCCGACGAACTGGCCCTGGCCAGTGAATTTGCCGCAATCGATGACCAGGAACAACAGATGACCGCCAGCCAGCGGGTCATCCGTACCCTGTACGATATGTCCCAGGCTGGCATCATACAGAAAAATATGCTGTTGACCGCTTTCGTTCGATACAAACAACCGCAGGCATCGACGTCCTTGTTGCGGCAAGTCTGTCAGTTGGAAAATGCTCTGATCGAAGTGCTGCAGGAGCAGGCGCCTGATGCCGGGGACGGGGAATGGCAGGTGTTGTCGATGCGGCATATCAATCAACAGTTGCTGGATTTGGAGATGCTGGACAGCAATCCGGAGGTGTTGCGTCTGGTGCTGGCTTCGATGAGCAAGGATGGTCGGGGACTGGCAGGCAATAAGGGCAGTGTGCTGGTCAGACATCAGTCCCGGGATCAATACCGGATCAAGTTGAACCGGGGCTGGCAGGCATTGCGGGAAACGGTGCAGCGACGGCAGGCGGTCGCACAAGTCGCGCTGCAGGCAATACTGCAAAAAATTCCCGCCGATACCCGCAGCGAAGGGGATCTGCTGGTGGAGTTTGCGGTCGAGGACTTGCTGATGTCGATCAAGCAGGATATCGCTCTGTATTCGACTTTGACGGATCCACTGGCGGCGCTGGAAAGAGGGCTGAATTTTCTGCATGAACAGAAAATCATCACTCTGCAGCAGGGTCTGGCGGTTTTCCGGCAGGCGATGACCATCAAGGTGTTGCCGGAAGCCAGGGGCAGACGATACAGCAAAGGCGATTATGAACCCCTGTCGCAGCATTACAGTGAGCGTATTTTTCAGGTGCATGTGATGAATGAATATGCACGCAGGGGTCTGGAGAAAATCGGCCAGGCGCTGGCTTTTGTGGTCGCCTATTTTTCCCAGGACAAAACTGAATTTGTCAAACGTTACTTTCAGGGGCGTCAGGAAATCCTGCGTCGGGCGACCAGTCAGCAATCCTTCCAGCGAATTGTCAGCGATTTGCAAAACGCACGGCAGCAGGCGCTGGTGGCGGTCGGTGAAAATGAAAACAGTCTGATTCTGGCCGGCCCGGGTTCGGGGAAAACACGGGTGGTGATTCATCGCTGTGCCTTTCTGTTGCGGGTCAGACAGGTGCCCGCCGGCAGTATTCTGGTATTGTGTTTCAACCGCAATGCCGCCACGCAACTCAGGCAGCGCTTGTTCGATCTTGTAGGCAGCGATGCCCGGGCCGTCAACATACAAACCTATCATGGACTGGCGCTGCGTTTGTCGGGCCATGCTTTCGATGTTGCAGGAAGCCGTGAAGAACACAGCGGCGAACAGCAGTTTCAAACCATGCTCGAACAGGCCATCGAACTGCTGTCCGGAACGCGGCCCTGTATTAATATTGATGGCGAGGAGATGCGCGAGCGGCTGTTGACAGGTTATCGTCATATTCTGGTGGATGAATATCAAGACATAGATACGCTGCAGTACCAGCTGATCGCGGCGCTGGCTGGACGCAAGCGGGAGCAGGATGACAAACTGACGATTCTGGCGGTCGGGGACGACGACCAGAATATCTATCAGTTCAGGGGCGCCAACATTGGTTTCATCCGGCGTTTTGAACAGGACTATCAGGCCGGTAAACATTATCTGGTGGAAAACTACCGTTCCAGCCGGCATATCATCGCTGCAGCCAACCAGTTGATCCAGGCCAACCATGACCGGATGAAACAGAAGCATCCCATTCGCATCAATCAGGGGCGCAGCAGTCTGGCGGCCGGCGGCCGTTGGGAAAAACTCGATCCGCTGGCAAAAGGGCGGGTACAGATTTTGCGATGCTCCGATGCAATACGCCAGGCTCATGCTCTGGTGCAGGAGCTGCAGCGCCTGCGGCAGCTGGACAGCAGCCTGGACTGGAAGCAATGTGCGCTGATGGCGACTGAATGGCAGTTGTTGAACCCGGTCAGGGCTTGTCTGGAAGAGCAGGGTATTCCACTGAGTCTGGCCCTGCCTAAACAAAACCAGCCTTCACCGTTTCGTATTCGGGAAAACCTGGACTTGCTCGAAGCCATCAAACAGCATCCCAGTGCAATGTGTAAAGCCAGCGACTGGCTGGATTATCTGCATAACAAAGCGGAAAACAGTTGGCGAAAACAGCTCGTAACACTGCTGCGACACTGGCAATCGGAAACGGACAATGCCTCGACAAGCCGACAGCAGCTATTGGAATATCTCTATGAAGCTCTGGCGGAACAGCGCCGTGACTGCCGACTGGGGCAGGGTGTGTTTCTCAGTACTATCCATTCCGTCAAAGGCATGGAGTTCCAGCATGTCTTCATACTCGACGGAGGCTGGTCTCTGGAGGCGACGGAAGAACAACGGCGGTTGTTCTATGTGGCCATGACCCGCGCCCGGGAAACATTGACCCTGCTGCAGAGAAATGATCTGCAAAATCCCTATCTGGCGGCTTTGTCAGGTGACTGTATATTACATCGCAGTGTTGCTTCCGATAAAATCATTTCACCACTGCCAAGCAGGGTCCAGTACAGGGTGTTGGGCCTGCAAGACCTCGATATAGGCTATGCCGGCAGTTTCCCCGCAGCACATCCGGTTCATCGTGCCCTGAATGAGCTCGAAGCTGGGTCGCCAGTGCGCATTATCCAACAAAGCGGCAAAATTTTTCTGCAGAGCAATCAGATGACAGTTGCCGCATTATCCAGAAAGGCGCGGCAATACTGGCAGGATCGGTTGCATACAATACGCTCGGCCACCATCGTCGCTATGCTTAGCCGCTATAAAACCGACAGCGAGGAGGACTATCGTTCACGCTGCAAGGTCGAGCAATGGGAAGTGCCGATGCTGGAATTGGTTGTGGAAGAAAATGCAGAAGTTCGCAAAAGACAAGAACAAGCCAACTGGTCTGTGGGATGATTGCTACCGGCAAGGCGTTTTGTATTTCTGACGGAACGGTGGATATAATGGATGGCATGACAGGCTCTGTTGCACGGATTGGGCTGATATCAGGAAGCCCGACAGCGTCAACGTCACTGGCAAAGTAAAACAGTCTGGAAAGACGTCCGTTAAAAATAAATAGATTTGACCCCCCCCAATTACAATTACTAGAAAATGGCAAAGGTAAAAAAGAAACTCACCGCAGCACAAAAACGCGCCAGAAAAAAAGCCAAAGCTGAAAGGCAGAAGAAGTACATGTGGATTTTTATCAATGGCAAGCAAGTCAGAGTCAAAAGGCCTCCCACGATAGACGGTATGGATGTTGACGAGTATATACGAAACAATGCCGATCCAATATGGCTGCATCAGAACGAAATGTGGGAATATATCAAAACAGATGACGATGAGTAAGTTGGACTGACGCCAGGAAGCCCAACATCGTCAACGTTACTGGTAAAGTCAAAAAGTCTGGGGTGACGTCAATAATGAAATCAAATAGATTTGATCCCGCCAGGCAGACCCCGGCCGGCACAGTGAGATATCCCTCCGAATTTGCCACTGCACAAAGAAACGGTATGTCAGTAAGGCGGGAACAGGCTCCAACGCTGCAACCCTATGAAAGGCGTTTACGGATAATGCGTGTGGGAAGAATTGGATGGTTTCGTGCTGCCAGTGGTCTGCATTACATTTTGGAGCGTCCGGATGGATCCGTCATGGATCCTGCATTAGGCCGCTATTATACCAGTCTTGTTGAATTGCAAAGACTCCAACGTAGTATGGCGAAGATTGCTTATATCGATACAGGGATTACCATTACAGTGGACGCAATCGAGAATTCGAGTGTTTTTGGAAATCTATTCCAGCAGAGGTAGATGCAAAACGCGAATAAGCAATGAGTATGCTTGGTTCTACTTTTTCATATTCGAAAAAAATCATTTTTCGTAGGGAACGGTATTGTGTGCCAGGCAACTCATTTGGCCTGCCAAGAGAAATGCTTCCCCGGTTTTTGCCGGATGCGTTTCACTTATCCGGCCTACGAACGTTTTTTCCTTCTGGTCCTGGAGTAGGCCGGATAAGCAGCGCGCATCCGGCGCAGCCTGCAATGGTGCGCAGTGCCGTCCCCGGCATTGAATAATCAGACAAGGTAGAATTAGGAGGGGAATCTTTTTACCTATTTTACTGTTCCTCTGCCGATGAGGCCGGTTTGTTCTCCGCCAGGCGACGTTCTTTCTTGCGCTGCAGACTGCGTTCATAGCAATCCGAGGCATTGCGCAGCATCTGCGCGTAGGCCTGATATTCTTCCGCTGTCTCGATGGCGACCCGGGATTTTCTGCGGCTGGAGGTTGATGAGGAACCTTTTGGACTGCTGCACATGGGAATTCTCAGGTTGATGGATTACAGGTGCGCAGGTTGGTCTGACGTCAGGAAACCCAACATAGTCACACGTCTGTGGTGTAATTTTTGGAGTTCGTTGCCTCACCCCAACCTACTCACTCAATTCTTCCGGGCTGAAGTCGTCGACGCGGATGGCATTTTGCCTGGCTTGTTCGGCTTGCTCGATTGATCCGGCTTCGCTGGCATCAATGATGTTTGCCTGCAGCGCTTCTTTCAGTATGGTAGACAATGGGCCTTTTTGCAACTGTCCCTGTTTCTGTGCGGCGCGGAGTTTGGCTTCGACGGGTGCGGCCCGGAGAACTGCCTGGAATGCCGTTTCTATTCTGCCGGTGGCGTCATCGGGATCAGCATTGATGTAGATGCCGGCAGTCAACCGGTCGCGGGTCGGGCTGGCTTGCTGCAGTAGTTGCGCCAGCTGTCCGGTCAGCCGGTCCTGTGGAGGGGAATAGGGTTTGCCCAGCGGAAACAGAACGCTGCGCAGCAGGATGGCCGGTATTCGCGCCGGCAACAGCCAGAATACCGCCAACAGCGATTGCTGGGCTCGGTGCAGGCTGTATTGACAGGCCCAGTGCAGCAGGGGCAGGTCGTCGGGGTTGCTGCCCTGGTCGGAAAAGTGTTTCAGCGCGCAGGAACACAGGTATAAGTGACTGAGGATATCGGCGAAGCGGCCGGAGATGCGTTCCCGGCGTTTCAGCTGCCCGCCCAGCGTCAGCAGGGCGAAATCGGCGCTCAGGGCAAAGCCGGTGCTGAGCCGGGTGAGCTGCTGGTAATAGCGGCGGGTGTGTTGGTCGCCCGGTGTTTTGGCCAGTCTGGCGCCGCCCAGGCCAAAGCACAGGCCGCGCGCCAGATTGCCCAGAAAG
>JAJRWJ010000137.1 GCA_024276805.1 Gammaproteobacteria bacterium | reverse complement strand
TGGGCGTCTCGCTGCGCCTGGTTGTTCCAATTGGCATCACCGCCATGCTGGTATTTGCACTCAAGCGTCTTGATGAACGCTGGCAAAGCGAGATTGAACAAGCCGATACACCTGCCCAGCCACATCTGTCCTGTTGCGAGATCAAAGATCGCCCGCCAGAACAGATGACCAACCGCCCCGTTCCTGCTCGATCACAGCCTTGCTGACTTGCTGAGCATTGTCGCGCCAATCGCCGGACACGCATCCACTCTGGCAATTGGCGGCGTTGACAATGGTTGTTGGTGGGCTGGCAGATCGTTCGCTCCAGGAGGCGACTGAGGTTCCGGCAACGGCGGAACAGGCCGAAGTCCCGGCATGAACCGCAAACAGGCCGCTTGAATGAGCGGCCTGTTTGTCAACCCACGCGGCATATTACTTTTCCGGAGCGCCGGCGTCAATCCACTCGACGACCATGTCGAGTTGTTCAGCAGACAAATTGGCGAAGTGCTGCTCACTCTGAATTTGCACCAGCCTGCTGTTTTCGCTGTCGCCAGGGACGATGACCGGCCCATTGTCGCTGCCTTTCATCACGTCCGCGTAAGTGAGCAGGTTCAGGCCCGCCGAAGCCACCGCTCCATGACAAAGCGAACACAAGTTGTTGAACAAGGGTTGGATGTTGGCCGCATAGGTCGGCGGGCCGGATACGGGCGTTGGCGGGGGCGTCGGCGTCGGCATTGGCGTAGGCAGTTGGTCTCGTATGATCTCGCGCAGGCTTGGCGCATCGAATCCTGAATAGGTCATCGTACTGCCATGGCAGGCACTATTCGAGCAGAAAGAGGTGTTGCTTGTGCCGCCCATGTCGTCGGTCGTATGGCAATTGGAACAGGTTGCATCTATGACCTCGTGATGCATGCTGATCCAGTTCGGGTTCAGGTGCATTTCGGGTTCAATGCCGCGATTAATCTCTATATTGGTCAGGAAATCGTTGGGGCCGGCCACGACGGGAATGGAATGGCACAAATTACATTCCAACCGGATGGCTTCATCGTTCGCGTTCAGATGTTTTCCATCGTGGCAGCGGAAGCACCCCGGCCCGTCAACATGTCCGATATTTCTTGGGTGGGTATCCCAGTTGACTTTCTGGTCAATGAAGACCGAGTTGACGTAAATTTGTTGGATCTCCGCAATTGCGGCATCGATCTTGTCCGCGTTTTCAGCGTAGTAGTCGGGATAATTTGTCTTGTAGTAATCGGACAGCGCAGCAATGCCTTTCAGTCCAGCTTCCTGCGTTGCATAATCACTGCTCAGGGCTTCCACGCCTTTCTTGCGTATCTCGGGAATGTCACTGGCGATGACCTTGTGTTCAAGCGCCGAGTCCATCGATTCGTCCGGTGTATAGATGCGATGGGTGATGCGGTTATGACAGGTGATGCAATCCATTTTCCTGAGTTGATCTTCTCCAATGCTGGCCGGGTCAAGATTTGCCTCGATGTCCACATACTCGTCCATGCTGCCGTCATCATTGACCACACGCACGTAGGGGATTACCTGTTCATGGGTATCCGCGGCGTAGTAGTAGACTTCGTTCTCAATGTGCCAGTGAATGCCGCGCCCCAATCCCTCGCGCTTGGAGCCTCCGCCGGTTTTCAGTACCAGATACGTGCTGTAAGGCGTATTATCCTTGTCGTCTCCATAATGCGAGATCACCTTCAGCGTGTCATCAGAGAATTTTTCGGGGGAGTGACACCGTTCGCAAGAGAAACTCGCCGGCCGCATGTTGCCGGCGTAAATGGGGAACTCATAGTCCTTGAATGCCAGGTCTATAACGTGCCTGATGTCTCCGGCTTTGCGGACGATTTGGTTGCCGATAAACTCGCGTCCGATATGACACTCTACACAGGCAACCTGCGCGTGAGGCGAAACCTGATATGCTGCATATTCGGGCGGCATGGTATGACAGGTCGTACCGCAGAATCGCGGCGAATTGGTATATTGCCATCCATAAGCTCCGCCGATCAATAACAGGATCGTCAGGATACCCAAAGCAACATACGGCAGGATCAATCTCCAACGCGGCGATCCCTGCGGGGGAAAGAAAAAACGTTTGAGCTTTCCGAAAAACTTTTTCATGAAAGACTCTCCTCACTACTGTTTTTGCAACCTAGATGAATGAAAAGATGAGATGGCGGCACGACAAGGGATGTGTTGGGTCATTATACCCAATAAATGGGTAGGATTACCCATATCTTAACTGATAAACTTCCTGCGTAGAAGTGATATTCATAATACAGTATATGTGATTTTAAGAACGATAAAAAGAGGAAGCCTTGGGGCTACCTCAGGAGCACCTCAAGTCACAAGAAGCCAAGCAGCGAGCCGTTCTCTGGCTCGCTGCTTGGGGTGAAGGCGCAAAGACGGGTACGCAGGTGCAAGGTGTGCCTGTGTCAGGCCTATTTCTCCGGCGCTCCGGCGTCAATCCAGGCTTTTACCTTCTGGAGTTCGTCTGCGCTCAACTGACCGAGGTGGTCGCCAGGGGTTTGTATCATGATCAACAAGCTGTTCGCACTGTCCCCGGGGATGATGACCGTGCCACTCTGACTGCCTTTCATCGCATTCTCGAACGTGTCCAATGA
>JAJRWJ010000136.1 GCA_024276805.1 Gammaproteobacteria bacterium | reverse complement strand
TGAGGAAGACAATATTCTGCCGCAAGTGAATGTCGGCGATGTTTTGCCACTGATAAAGTTGGAACCTTCGCAGCATTTTACCAAACCACCCGCGCGTTACACCGAAGCCAGTCTGGTAAAAGAGATGGAAAAGCTCGGCATCGGCAGACCGTCCACCTATGCGCCTATCATTTCCACCATCCAGGAACGCGGCTACGTACAACTCATCAATCGAAGATTCTATGCTCAGAAAATCGGCGAAATCGTCACCGATCGGCTGGTTGAAAACTTTGACGATCTCATGGATTATGGCTTCACCGCCTCCATGGAAGAAGACCTGGATGAGATCGCCCGCGGCGAAGAGGAATGGCGTTCTGTGCTGGACGAGTTTTATGCCGGTTTCAAGAAAAAACTGGAGTTGGCGGACAAGAACATGCGTCCCAACACGCCGGTCCTGATCAGGGAAATCAAGTGTCCCGCCTGTTCGCGCCCCATGGTGGTGCGCACGGCCCGCACCGGCGTCTTTTTAAGCTGTACCGGTTATGATCTGCCGATCAAGGAGCGGTGCAAAGAGACCATCAACCTGATTCCCGGCGATGAAGCGCAAAATGTTGCCGCAGATAATGACGAAGCGGAAGCAAAAGAGTTGATGGCAAAACGCCGATGCCCCAAATGCGGCGCTGCCATGGACAGCTACCTGGTGGATGAAAAGCGCAAACTTTACATCTGCGGCAATAGCCCGGATTGCACAGGGTATGAGATTGAAAAAGGCACCTTTAAACTCAAAGGCTACGAAGGGCCAACCATTACCTGCGACAAATGTGGCGCTGAAATGGTGCTGAAGAGCGGCCGTTTCGGAAAATTCTTCGCCTGTACCCGTTACCCGGATTGCAAGAACACGCGCAAGCTTATGCGGGATGGCACACCCGCGCCACCGAAAGCCGACCCGGTGCCCATGCCGGAACTCAAGTGTACAAAGTCTGATGCTTATTTCATCCTGCGGGATGGCGCCGCCGGTCTGTTCCTGGCCGCCAACACCTTTCCCAAATCCCGAGAAACACGCAGCCCGCTGGTGGAAGACCTGGCCAGACATCGTGATGAGCTGGACCCCAAGTTCCACTACCTGGCGGATGCGCCGCAGACCGATCCGGATGGCAATAAAGCTGTTATCCGCTTTAAACGCAAAGAAAAAATCCAGTACCTGATGAGCGAAAATGATGGCAAACCCACCGGATGGGAAGCTTATTATAAAGACGGCAAGTGGGAATGGGTGAAGAAAAAATCGAGGAAAAAATAAAATTTATTCTGCTGCGAAACTCATCACCAATTCTTTCGTACTATGAGCATCAACTCCCGCAAGCCTCAAAAATCCAATCAGTCCATCATTTTTGCAAAAGGGGTAAAAATGAAACGTTCTCTTTCAATCCTGGCATTTTTTGCCATCCTCATTTTTCTGACGATCGGCTCGGTATCCGCCGACGTTGAAGATCGCATAGAAAAGGAATATCGGGTCAATCCCGGCGGCACCCTGACCATTGAAAGCGATCTGGGGTCGATTGAGGTGGAATCGGTGCGCGGCAATAAAGTGATCATTCAGGTTAGGCGCAAGGTCAAAGCGCATAGCCGCAAAGAGGCCGAAAATATTCTGGATAATTTTGATCTCGAGTTCCGACAGCATGGCGACGATGTGAGTGTTGTGGCCAGGTGGATAAATAAAAATAGGTTCTCGTCCATGCGCAATCGGTTGCAACTGCGCTACAAAATCCAGGTACCCCGTCGCTATAATGTCGACCTGCAAACAGCAGGTGGTAGCATTGTAGTCAGCGAGTTGGTGGGCAAAGTACGCACACAGACCTCCGGTGGCAGTCTTATTTTTGGCGATATAACGGGACCGGTTTTCGGCAGGACGTCCGGTGGCAGCATTACGCTTGAGGGCTGCAAAGGCAAAGCAGACATCAAGACGTCCGGCGGCAGTATTCAGATTGGCAGAGTTCAGGGGTCTGTGATAGCTCACACCTCCGGCGGCTCCATCCGCATTGACCAGGCAAAAGGAAAAGTCGAGGCTCTCACCTCCGGTGGTAGTATACGAGTGAAGGAAGTGATGGGCGCCATCAAGGCGAGAACGTCCGGCGGCTCCATAAAAGCGTACATAACCAGGCAACCGGATGACGATTGCGAATTGATGACCTCGGGCGGCTCGGTCTATGTTTATCTGGCCGCAAATCTCCGGCTGGACATCGACGCCAAAACCAGCGCCGGCAGAGTAAAGACTGAACTTCCCATCGATTCCATCGGCAAGAAGAAAAAAAGCACGCTGAAAGGAAAGTTAAACGGCGGCGGACCGCTGCTGTATCTGCGTACTTCGGGCGGCAGTATTTACCTGAAACGTATTTAACGCGCACTATACAAACTTTTCACGCTTTTGCAGGTTCAGGAGTCCCAGCAGGATAGCCACAATTGTGCCGGAAAAAAGATAAATCCGATTTTTAAAGGTAATATCCGCCCAGATAGCCTCGTTGACCTGCGAAGGCACGTGAAACGGATTGAGGAAAAGATTCCATTTGCTTTCCATCAAAAAGCCGCTGGTAATCCAGAAAGCCAGGCCAATGATGATCATTACGATGGCCGTTCCGTAGCCGTTGCGAACCCAGGTGGAAAAGACAAAAGCCAGGCTGCCCAGGAACAGGAGAGGAAACATGAGCTGAACGACCATCGCCAGCAATGGCACTTCTGTCACCGCCAGGGCACTGATCAGGGCCAGGACAAGCAGGAAAAAAAATACAGCAAAATAAATAATAACCAGCCTCAGCAACCACACCTTGTACCTGTAATTCGGAATGCCAAACAGGATTTCGATCATACCAGCATCGATATCGTTCTGGATGCCAAAAGTAATAGGGTAAAATAACAGCAAAATGCCGGGGACAAGCAGCAGATAATAAACAGTCGCTTCTGTCGGCATTGCTTCGGCACTGAACAGATTGAGAGAAGTGACGAGCATAAAAATAGCAATAGCCGACAGCAGGAAATAGATGAATTTGTTGGCAAAGACAATCTTGAAATTATAGCGAATAATATCCCGGACAAGCCAGAGCGCGTTTTTCAATTTCATTCTTTTCATTCTTTGGCACCTTCCTCTAAATCCCCTCTCTTCAACTGATGAATTATTTGGGCTAATAATATTTTCTCTGACTCAATGGAACACAGATGACACGGATAACACTGGTCTGGGCGGATTTATCTTCCAATATCATTCTCCTTTCAACAACCACAAATAAGCATCTTCCAGCGTGGGATTGACCGATTTGGCATCGGCGGTTGGCTGCGAGGCGGAGAGACAGCGCACGCGAATCTGGTCGCCTATACGGGCATGATGCACGATCCATAAGTGCTGGCGAAGCGACTCGAACTCTTTTGCGTCGACCAGAAACTGCCACACAAATCCGCGCGCCGATTCGGTCATGTGCGCCGGCACGCCCAGGTAGCACAACCTGCCTTTGTTCAGTACAGCCACGCGGTTGCAGGAGCTTGATATGTCTTCGATGATATGGGTGGAAAAAATAACGATTCGCTCGCGACTGAGCTCGACCAAAAGATTGCGAAAACGAATACGTTCTCTGGGATCCAGCCCTGCTGTTGGCTCATCCACCACCAGAATCCTGGGCAAATGCAGCAGTGTCTGGGCAATCCCTATCCGCTGCTTCATACCGCCGGAAAACGAACCGATTTTCTGCGCGCTTTTATCCTCCAGATGCACTGCCTGCAAAACCTGCTGTATTCGTTTTTCGCGTTCTTCCCTGTCCAGAATATTTTTCAGAATCGCCTGATAACTTAGAAACTCATAAGCGGTCATATTCTCGTAAGCACCAAACTCCTGCGGCAAATAGCCGATCAAACC
>JAJRWJ010000135.1 GCA_024276805.1 Gammaproteobacteria bacterium | reverse complement strand
GGCCCGTTTCCCCGAATATCCTGTCATCCTGGAACAGCTCAAGTGTGCCAATGAAGACTGGCGCCCGCTCATTCCGGAATGGGGACAGATCAATGCTCCCATCATGGGCGTCAACCTGGGCGAATACGTCAATGGTCAAGTTGACCTGGACTCCGCCCTGAGCAGCGCCAAGAGTCAGATTCAGGACGTCATGGAACGCGCCGGGTACTACTCCTGGGCAAATTACACGCCTCCCCAATAAACGCAAGCTATTCAGTTTCCTTCCCCCTGTCACAGCAGCCGCTGTATCAGGGGGAAGATTGAAAATATCTAGCTGGTTAGCAACAGCTCTTTCTGCACAATTCATCCCAAAATCCGGAAGGAAATCCGACCGCTAGCTACGGAATAGCCTGAAGGGACATTATATCCACACTCTGCCATTCGTACCCAAACCTCCGCACTCGTTGTTTCAGAGAGTTTCAAATGAGCCTAAAACTATTTCGAGACACTAGACTCATCGTGCCATTTTTATTCATCTTCCCAGCCGTTGTCATTTTAGTTATAGGCTTGATCATTCCAGTTCTTTACGCTGGCTATCTCAGTTTTTTTGACTGGGACATGGGAACCCCTTGGGAAACAGCGAAATATTTGGGGCTTGACAACTACCGTCGCATGTTAACGGATGTTGGTGTCAGAAACTCCATTTGGGTTACCTTGCGTTACACTTTTTGGACGACGACACTGGAAACAATTTTAGGTATTGCATTGGCGCTGGCACTCGAAAAACCCATAAAAGGGGCGTCAGTCTTTCGCACCATCTTTATTTTGCCCTTGATGGTTTCACCTATTGTTGTTGGTCTAATTTGGAAATATATGCTGGACGCCCGCACTGGCGTCATCAACTACTATATTGAAGCCATTGGTAAAGCAATTCCGGTTTTACAAGATTTTGGTTTTGTTCGCCACGCATTTCTGGGCGACCCTCATCTTGCATTGCCCGCCCTCATTGTCACAGACATTTGGCAGTGGACTCCCTTCATCTTTATCATCATTCTGGCCGGGTTGCAGGCGTTACCTAATGAAATCATGGAAGCTGCCTACATCGACGGTGCAAGCTGGTGGCAGATGATCTTGCGTGTCAAACTTCCAATGATGCTCCCTTTGATCATTGTAACGCTTTTGATGCGCATCATTGATGTCTTCCGCGCCCTAGAGGTCATTTACATCATGACCTTCGGCGGTCCTGGTCGAACGACTGAGGTGTTGTCACTGAAAATCTACAAAACGGCTTTTACCGCTCAAGACTTGGGCTACGCCTCGGTCATCTCCGTCATATTGATCACCATTACCCTGGTACTGAGCATCGGCATTTTGCTTTATCAAAACCCTACAAAGACAACGGCGGAGGGCTAAGAAATCATGAAAGCAGCCTCTCATACAACGAGAAAAACAAAACGTACCCGGATGAAGAAAACAGAAGTACTGCATTACGCCCTTCTTGTAACGATGGCCTTTATTGTGTTGGCACCCCTTTTCATGTTGGTGTTGACTTCCTTTAAGTACCAGGTCGTCATTATGTCGCGGGAGCCGGTTTGGTTTTTTACGCCAACATTGAATAACTATAAAAAAATCGTTCTTGAGGAAAACTTTCTGCGCCATTTGTTTAGCTCTGTGATGGTAGGGCTTCTCTCCACCGCCCTCACGCTCTTTGTTTCCGGTTGGGCGGCTTACGCCATTGCCCGCATGCGATTTCGGGGACGGGGCTTAATGGCAAATACTACATTGATTGTCCGCATGGTTCCCCCAGCAGTACTGGCCGTACCCATTGTGGCTATGTGGCAAGCATGGGAACGAAGGTTATATACAGGGGCAAATAGCTTTTTTCTTGCAGGACTGAATCAGGCTTACCTGAACTGGATCAATTCCACCGCTATATGCACCTCAAATTCTTATTGGCTGGAATCAGTTTGCCCCTTGTTGAACGGCGGCCTGGCCGATGGCAGATTAGGGCTAATTCTATTCTATTCTGCTCTAAATTTACCCTTCACGATTTGGCTTCTGGTGGGCTTCATTCAACAAATCCCCGTTGAACTGGAAGAGGCGGCAATTGTCGATGGAGCCACACTTTTTCAGGTTTTTCGCAAAGTACTTTTTCCCCTGATGAAAAATGGTTATGCAGTGGCTGCAATCTTCACTTTCCGCATTGCCTGGAACGAATTCTTACTGGCATTGATCTTAACTAGTCGCACTTCTTACACCTTGCCGGTAAAAACCACGCTTTTTATCAGAGAATCCGGCGTGCAATGGGGCTTGATCACGGCGATGGGAACCCTGATTCTCATCCCACCTATGTTACTTACTTTCTTCGCCGCTCGTCAGATCATTCAGGGCATGACAGCTGGAGCCGTAAAGGGATGAGTATGGCGATCATAGACAGATCGACTTAATTGCAAATGAGTATTTTCAAAGCTTGTGACATCCGCGCCCCCTATCCTATCGAACTACAAGACCAGCATGCAGTTTCTCTGGGCCAAGCCATCGCCCGCCTGCAAGGGCCGGGCGATGTGATAGTGGGGGGTGACGCGAGACTTAGCACACCCCAACTAAAACAATTGTTGATAAAAAGCCTGGTAGCAAACGGTTGCCATGTTGTGGATATTGGTATGATCCCCACGCCAGTATTTTATTATGCCCGCCACCGTTTGAAGATAAAAACCGGCGTCATGGTCACCGCCTCGCATAATCCCCCCCAATATAACGGGTTCAAGCTCGCTTTTGGCGACCTGCCGATAAGCGCTGCCGAGATGGCGCGGTTGCAAAAGCTAATGTCGCAAAACAACCTCTCATTCTCAAGCAGAAAGGGCAGACAAATCACCGTAGACATTCTGCCCGATTACATCAAATTTGCAAAAAGCCAGATAAAAGCCTGTCATAATTTGCGAGTCGTTGTCGACTACGGCAATGGCATGGGAGCACTGACAGGCCCCACATTATGGGAACATTGTGGTGCTAAAACCATTTCTCTTTTTGACAAGGTCGACGGTCATTTTCCCAACCGATCTCCTAACCCGGCCGTCCCCCATCACCTGGCAGCACTTAGACAGGCGGTAAAGGACCATAAGGCAGACCTGGGCGTGGCTTACGACGGCGATGCAGACCGGGTAGCCTTTGTAGATGAGCAAGGGCAGGTGGCCAGCACGGACAAGGTAATCGCCCTTTTTGCCCGTTATCTTTTGCAGAATGCGTCAGCTGTGGTGGTTTACGATCAAAAATGCTCCCGTTTGGTTCCTCAGGTCGTCCGCGAAGCGGGCGGAAAGCCAGTCATGGAAAGATCAGGACACACCTTTATCAAAACAACATTCCTGAAAAAAGCCGCCATCTATGCCGGCGAACTTTCCGGACATCATTTCTTCCGCTCCCTACCCCAGGGCGATGATGGTGTGATGGCCTCTCTTTACCTCGCTGCCATACTTGAACAAGCGAGTCGTCCGCTCTCGGCATTGCTGCAAAACTTACCAGATTATCCAATTACTCCCGACATTCGCCTGCAGGTAGCGCCGGGTGAAGCGGACATCATTTTGGAGGAATTAAAGAAAGGTTTGGCGGAAAAGGCAAAAATCATTTTATTGGATGGCGTGAGAGCAGAATTTCGAGACGGCTGGGGAATGGCCCGAAAATCGGTCACGGAACCATTGATCACTTTGCGTTTTGAGGGTGAAGATAAAAACGCATTACGCCGAATCATCTCCTGCTTTGAACACGCCGCTCCCCAACTATCCGGTCGATTACCGCAGGTGTAAATACTATGAGAGCAAGATTGGTAATGGGAATTGATGTAGGTACGCAAGGCGTGCGCGTCCTGGTTGTCGACGAACAGGGCAGGCCCCAGGCGTCAGCCAACCTCGTCCTCACCCCGTCGCCAACCACACTCCCGCCAGGCTGGGCAGAACAATCCGCAGATTCCTGGTGGGCTGCGGTGAAAATCTGTATTAGAAAAACCATCACTGCCTTAAAAGAAAAAGGTTATCAGACGGGAGATGTTGTTGCCCTAGCGATAGATTCCACATCAGGGACAATATTGCCCGTAGACGCCTACGGCGAGCCCTTACGCCCTGCGCTCATGTATAACGATAATCGCAGCGCCAGCATATTGCAGAAGGTTAGAGAGGTAGGCGCCGATTTGGAAGATAAACTGGGTTACGCGTTCAAAAGCTCCTTTGCGCTACCCAAAATCGTCTCGCTGCACGTCAATGAACCAACGATTTTTGAACAGACTGCTCGTTTTATTCACGCAGCAGACTACATTGTCGGATGTCTGACGGGAAACTTCAGTGTCAGCGACCATAGCAACGCACTTAAAACCGGATTTGACCTGATAGACTATAAATGGCCCGATTTCATCGAACGAAAATTAAACATCCCTCTGGATAGATTGCCGCACATTCTTTCACCCGGTGAGCCTATTGAGCATGTATCAGCTTTGGCGGCATGTGAAACCGGCCTGTCAGAAAACACACAAGTTGTCGCCGGCATGACCGATGGATCCGCCTCGCAGATAGCCTCCGGAGCAGTATCGATAGGGGCGTGGAACTCAACGCTAGGCACCACGCTGGTTCTCAAGGGCATCAGTCAATATCTTCTCAAAGACCCACTGGGACGTTTTTACAGCCATCTGCACCCTCAGGGCATGTGGATGCCTGGCGGAGCCAGTAATACTGGCGCCGAATGGATTACAAAAGAGTATCCAGGACAAGATCCGGCAGACTTGGTGGCCCAAGCTACACATTATTTGCCCACCGAGCTGATTGCTTACCCCCTGGAGCGTCGCGGTGAGCGTTTTCCCTTCGTCGCTCCAGAGGCGGAAAGCTTCTTTGAAGGCGTGTCCGACAACCCCTTCGAACATTTTGCCGCCAAAATGGAAGGCGTAGCGTTTTTGGAGCGAATGGCCTACGATATGCTGGAAAGCCTGGGAGCGGAAGTGGGCGACACAATCTACGTCACTGGTGGTGGCGCCCGTTCAGACGTATGGCTTCAGGTGCGAGCAAGCGTCATGGGGCGTCAAATGATCCGCCCAGCCATTGGTGAAGCGGCCATGGGCGCAGCTTTACTGGCCGCATCCAAAACACTTTTTCGCAATCTGGGCGAGGCATCACAACAAATGATTAGTATCGAAACGCGTATTGAGCCACAACCATTGTGGCAGGAGATTTATGAAGAACGGTATCAGCAATTCTGCCAAGCATGTCAAAGACGCGGCTACCTGCCCTGAAAGCGAGAAAGTATGTCGACCGACATCCTCAAATGATCGAGTTCAACGTCAAAATATCTCGGCGATCCCGCCAGACACTATATGATACTTGGCGGCTGTACTCATCTGCTCTGTTGCTTTTCATGAAACGAAAGAAACGATAAGAGGATATCTGTTCGCCATGGAACTGTAATAGGCGGCATTGTGTCGTTAACTATTCCACGTGCCGTCCCAGGTCTCCCCCTGGCCCGAGCACTCATTCAAGACATCCGTTGACACATCGATAATACGGTCCCAATTAGATGATCTCTCAGGCTGTCGAGCGTTTCCACACTCGCCCCAATGAATACTAACAATAACAGATTTCGAAACCTTGAGCCAATCGCATTCGGTATTTTGCTCTTCTTTTGTCCCTCTTCTCAG
>JAJRWJ010000134.1 GCA_024276805.1 Gammaproteobacteria bacterium | reverse complement strand
CAGGAAGCGCAATTTATCAAGGAGCAACTCAGGGTGAAACTGGAAATGATGAAATTTTCCCTGGTTCAGCAGGATGAGCCACTTTACAGACTCAATCTGGCTGAGGTGAAAAGCTGGCTGCAGGAGAATTTCGACATCGATGACAATGCCAGGAAATTTCTTGCCAAACTGGACAAGCTGCAAGCCACTGCCATTCACAGTCATTTGCCGGACATCAGCAAATCTCTGAAGATGTTGAGAGATATTACAAAATTAAGGATAGAGACAGACAAGGCCCTGCAAACTTCTGCACAATCGTTCAAGCCGAAGGTATCTGTACCGAAAAGGTCCGCTCCGAAGGTGATGAAGCCTGTAGCGGCCGCTGCGAAACAATCGAAACTGAAAATGACGGCTCCTGATCAGGCTGTAACGATAGAAACAAAACCGGAAATGGCTGCACCGAAAGTGACTGCGCCGGAAACGCCATCGATGCCGTAACGGGAAGGCCAAAATGAGAAATTTTATCTATTTTCTGGGATCATTGTCCATTGCCGTCGCTGTGGCATTTGTTCTGCGCAACTGGCTGGAAAGCTTCGATGATCCCGGCTATGCCCTGTTGGGAATCGGTCAATGGTCCGTTGAAATGTCGCTGATCGTATTCATCCTGGGCCTGCTGTTTCTGTTTTTTGTTCTATACTTTTTTTTCAGACTGTCGGGCTGGTTGCTCAGATTACCGGGAAGAATCAAGGAAAAAAGAAAACATGCCAAATTCAGCCGCTCTCAGGATGCGTTGATAGCCGGGCTGGTCGATTCCGCCGAAGGCAATTGGGACAAGGCGGAAAAAATGCTGATCAAACATGCCTCACACAGTGGGGCGCCGTTGATTCATTATCTGACTGCGGCACGCGCGGCGCAATCCCGGGGAGCATTTGGAAAGCGAGATGAATATCTGCAGCGCGCCAAGCAGGAAGCGCCCGGTTCCGACATTGCCATCGGCTTGACCCAGGCGGAACTGCATTTGTCCGGCAAGGAATTCGACCAGGCCTTGGAAACCCTGTCCAGGCTGCAGTCGATGAACCCCGGTCATGCGGCGGTCCTGAAGCTGCTGCATCAGACTTATCGCCGCATCGGTGACTGGGAGGGGATCCGCAAACTGATTCCTTCACTGAACAAAAACAAGGTCCTGATGGAGGCGGAAATCAAGCTGCTGGAGACCGAAACCTTCAGTGAACTGCTCAAGCAGGCTGCCGAACAGGGGGATGTCGAGGAAATCAAGGCACTTTGGCAAAGCATCCCCAGACATGTGCAGGATATGCCCGGTGTTCGCGCGATTTATTTTGCGGCAATGATCGACTGTGAGGCGGGCGGGGAAGTACGCGATGAATTGATTGCCGCACTGGATCAGGACTGGGATGAAACCCTGGTTATTCTGTATGGCTGTGTTCAGACTGATGATTATCCCGCGCAGCTGGCAACGGCGCAGAAATGGCTGGAATTACACCCCAACGATGCTGTTTTGCTGCGGACTTTAGGTGAAATCAGCATGAAATGTGGCGATCTGGAAAAAGCGGAAGTCTATATCACTAAAAGCCTGAGTATCGAGCCTAGCGTATCCGCTTGCCGTATGTTGGGGGAACTGTATGATTTGCAAGGCAGACAGGACAAAGCCAGTGAAGCCTACAAGCGTGGACTGGAGCTGGCCTCCAGTGAAGTGGTCAACCAGGTTGAGACGCTTAGCGGATGAAGGCAGGATGCGTTTTTTTATTATTAATTAGCAGGTTTTCTTGATAATTGACAGTCAGCTGTGTGTCACACATTTGCAGAAATCAGTAATGGAGAGAGGCTGATGGGAATTCTCGACGAGTTGAGAAAGGAGGCCAACGAAAAAAAACAGCAGCTGGAATCCCGGAAAGTTGTCAGGAAGCAGCTGGATGCAGCCTACCAGACCAGCGTGTTGCCGGCAATGCAGAGCATTTTCACTTATCTGCAGGAAACCCTGGAATATTTGCGCGTGGTCGACGAAGTCGTGGAAATAAGCCGTTATAGCGAGCGATTTCCCCAGTTAGGTGTTTTGCTCCAGCAGGATTATAAAATTAATACCGATGGCTATTCCGGCCTTGCCGATTTCAATCGCCTGATGCAGATCAATTTGACGTTTTACTGCTGTAATACCGGCAGCTTTTCCTATCCAATCGAGAACAAGGGCAGCATCGAGCAGGAAGTGGCATTCCTGCATGCCAAAAGCATTCCCTTTGAATGGAGATACATAAAGGGCAAGGAGCAAACGCAAACGGCATCGATTACCATCACCAGAAAAATCCCGGTACGCTTCCGCTTTGAAGTGGATTATGAGCAATCGCTCATCAACGTCATGATCAACAATCATGAGGACTTTGCAGCCTATAAAAAAAGCTTTCAGCCGGAGCAGATAGACGAGACGTTCCTGGATAAACTGGTGCGCTATCTGCTGCGCAGGGACAGTGAATTTGTCAGGCTGGAAATATCCGATGCAAAAAAACGCAAGATTCGTAAAACACTGCAGCAGATCCGACATGAAGAGGCGCTCATCAGAGCGCAGATCCAGCGTGAATCCAGAGCCGAACAGCAGGCAGCGGAAAAAAAGAGGGTTTCCGGACGGTTGAAAGCGCTGCTCAAAAGGGACAAGGATTAATGCAAGCTATATACTCTCCGTACATAAATTTCAAGCACCTCAGCAGACTCTTTTTCGGCTTGCCCTCGACAAAAAACAGGCCCACGGCGAGCGCATATAAAATCATGAAAAACCAAAAGGATATGCTAATCCATCAGGAGAACTACCATAGGTGATGAGCGTAGTCGCGGGTCGAGGCGGCTTTTCCCGGATTCCGCTGAGGCTGCATCCGGGTGGTAGGCTAAGGTGCTATTTTTACAGCGATTTAT
>JAJRWJ010000002.1 GCA_024276805.1 Gammaproteobacteria bacterium | reverse complement strand
TATGACCTTGCCGACCGCATGCGCGCCAATGTTGCCGAGGCAGGCAAGGGCAGCACCAGCACCTATATAACCAAAACACCTTCGACAGCAGTAACCAAGGCCGGCTGTATCGCTGTCGCCGGTACCTGCACACCGGCACAAATGGCGGAAAACGATCTTGCTGAATGGTATGCGGACTTGGTCAACATATTTCCCGGCAACACTCTGAGCATCACTTTCGCAGCCCCGGTATTCACCATCAGTATCAGTTGGGACGACAACCGCGATGGCGCGATCGACACTGCCGACCCCACTTTTCAGATGAGTTTCCAGCTATGAAAAACGTTGATTTACGCAGCGGGCAAACCGGCCTGAGCATGATTGAAATCATGATCGCCATGGTTTTGGGGGCATTTCTGTTGGGTGGAGTACTGCAGATATTTTCCAGCAGCAAACAGACTTACCGGGTCCAGGAAGGTATGTCCCGCCTGCAGGAAAATGGCCGCTTTGCGATGGACTTTATCACCAAGGATATCCGTAACGCCGATTTCTGGGGCTGCCTGAAAAACGGATTGACCGATATAAATAAAAACCTCAACGGCGCAGACGCCTTTCCTCAGGGAGTTAATGGCAGCAATGATGCCGGGTTAAACGCTTCTGACACTTTAATAATGCGCAGCGCCATTGATAGCGGAGTTACAGTACAGCCACCCTTTGATAAAACCATTACCACCTTCTCTGCCAATAACGGGCTAACGCATGGTGATATATTGCTGGTTTCCGATTGCAATACTGGAGATATTTTTCAAGTAGATACAAGCGCAGTCAGCGGAAGTTCTCCACCCACCCCTGGCAATAGCGCAACCTCTCTTTCAAAAGTTTATGCGGGCAATGCCAGCATCTATAGAGTCGGCACCATCATCTATTCCATACAAAACGGCGCCAGCGGACAGCCGGCACTGTTCCGGCAAATCAACAACAATGCCGCCACGGAACTGGTGGAAGGCATCGAAAACCTGCAAATCCGCTATGGCGAAGACACCGATGCCGACGGCACCCCGGATTACTATGTGACCGCCAACAATGTTGTGGATATGGACCAGGTGGTCAGCATCCGGGTCACCCTGCTGGCGCGCACTATCGCCGACAACCTGGCGGGCCAGCCGGTGGCATACACTTACAATGGCGTCACCACAACACCCGCCGACCGCCGACTCCGACGGGTCTTCACCTCAACCATCGCCGTGCGCAACCGGCTTCTATAATTCGGACACAACCATGAGCAAATCCTGTAAATCCTTACAGCAGCAAACCGGCACCGTTCTGGCGATCAGTCTGATCATGCTGGTGCTGTTGACCCTGATCGGCATCACCGGCACCCAGGTCACCAGTCTGGAAGAAAAAATGGCCGGTAACAGCAGGGACCAGAATCTGGCCTTCCAGGCTGCCGAAGCGGCGCTGCGCAGCGGTGAAGACAAGATAGAAAACGGCATTGTCTCCCTGTCCGCTTTTTCTGGTGCGCCCTATTACGGAGAAAACGATGCGCTGCCCAATCATCTGGCCTCAACATCATGGAGTTCCACAAATTCACTGGCCTATGCAGGCTCCATCCCGTTGGTCAATGCGCAGCCTCGTTATTACCTAAAGTATCTTGGCACGGATGATGCCAACAGCAACGCCAGCATCAATATAGGCGGATATGGAGAAAATTCATCGGGAACAACCGTATCCAGATTCAGTGTCATTGCCAGGGGAACAGGCGGGCAGGATGCATCGCAGGTTTTCTTACAATCCTATTATGCAAAAAAATTCTAAGGTTTTTTCCTTTAATGCGATTGTCTTTGCCAACACTATTGGCGACAACGCATATCATCGCTCTCATTTTTCGAGGGAAATATTATGAAACGCCTGCCATTTAACCCTCTTGCTTTACGAACCTGTCTGTTTGTTCTGACTTTTAACTGGTTGGTGCCTGCACATTCCGCTCCAGGCACATTGGCAGACTCCCCCTTGTTTACCGCCAACAATGTCCCGCCCAATGTTTTCGTGGAACTGGATGATTCCGGCTCCATGGACTGGGAAGTCCTGACCAAAAAATTCTGGCATGGCTGCGCCTATAACATATCCGACAATTGCGGCTGGCTGATCGACAACGGCTTGTTCAGAATGTATACCGGCGACAGCTGGCAATATTTTAGCTATATCTATGACAACAATGATGACGCCTACTCAAACTCCTGTAGCTGGTGGGGCCGCCCGACTCTGGATCTGTGCACCACTGCAGTTCAGGAGGCCGACTGGCGGATTCGCAGTTCCGCGGTCAATGTGATGTATTATGACCCGGCCGTGATATACAGTCCATGGAACACAGGCACCGCAACTCCCATGCCGGATGCCAGTTTCACAGCCGCCAGAAGCAACCCGCAACCGGGAACTGCCGGCTATAGCGAAACCAAAAACCTGGCTGGTTTCATCTATCATGTCTGGGATGATACCCACGGCTATTCCGGCGCGCGCCCGACTGGTGGGAGCATCAACAAAACCACAGGCAGCAATGGTGAAGTGGACTGGTGGGACGAACATGACAAATTCACCGTCAACGCCAGCAGTATCACGGTTGAACGAATCACCTATTCGGGCAAGACCGAAACTGTTTCCAGCACGACGACTCTGACAGGGACTGGAGCTCACAGCGAATTAGGTGGCATGACCATCGCCGATGTACAGCAAAATATTGCCAACTGGTATCAATACGGGCGCCGCCGCGCCTTTGCCGCGAAAGCGGCAATCGGCCGCATCGTGACGGATAATCCCGGTTATCGTTGGGGTATCAGTGTGATCAATGATTATTCGACGTTGTTCACCGAACTGCCCACCGGATTGACCGGTTTTGGCACGCATAATGAAACGCTATTGAATAATTTGTTCGATTTTACCTGGCAGGCCTACGGAACCCCTCTCAGGCGCGGACTGGAAAGAGCCGGCAAATATTATGACCATGATCTGTCGGGGAAAGCGGACCCCATTCTTGACAGTTGTCAGCAAAATTTCACCATCCTGGCTACCGATGGCTACTGGAATGGCAGTGATCCTGCCAGCGCCATAGGCAACGCCGATGGTGATGGCCACAGCATATCGGTTGCCGATGTCGCCAAATATTATTACGATAAGGACCTGAGTCCACTGGCTAACGATGTTGTGGTCAATATATCCGACCCGGCCACATGGCAGCACATGGTTACCTATACAGTCGCCTTTGGTGTCACCGGATTATTGACCGATACCGATGCCGATGGCTGGCCGGGTAATGCTCCCGGACTCAGCGCCAGTGACGACTGGGGAGACCCGATGCCATGGGCCAATGAGCCGGAAAAAATCGATGATCTTTGGCACGCCGCATACAACAGCACGGGGACTTTCGTCTCCGCGGCAACGCCGCAAAAAGTATCTGATGCGCTTACCGCGGCGCTGGGCAATATCTCCGATCGCGTTGGCAGCGCCAGTTCGGTCGCCTTCAATACCACCACACTGACCGGCAGCAGTGCCGTCTATCTGGCCCAGTTCAACAGTTCCAACAACAAATGGAGTGGCGATCTTCTGTCTTTTCCACTGGATGCATTGACCGGGGATGTCGCTTCCACACCCTCCTGGAAAGCGGCGGATATTCTGGATGCAAAATCCAACCCGGTTGCCAACCGGACCATTCTCACCTATGACAAGACAACGGGAACGGGAACGAAATTCAGATGGGATCAACTTACTGCCGAGCAGCAGGATGACCTTCGCACCAATCCGGACGGCACCCTGGCCACGGGAACGGCCGGTGATAACCTGGCCAAGGCCCGACTGGATTTTATCCGCGGCGAACGGAGCAATGAACAATCCAACAATGGCACCTATACATTCAGAAATCGAAGCAAGTTATTGGGTGACATCGTCCATTCCGATCCAATCTTTATTGGCAAACCAGCCTTGAACTGGCCATCTGTCGCACCCTTTCCCACCGGTACCGACAGCTACAGGGATTTTACAAATGGTACGGCAAAAACCCGCACTGAGCTGGTCTATGTCGGTACCAATGACGGTATGCTGCATGGTTTTTCAGCGACCAATGGTGACGAGAAAATTGCCTATATCCCAGGCAACCTGTTCGTCAAAAACATTGCCGATCAAGGTCTGCATTACCTGACCGATCCCACCTATACACATCGCTATTATGTTGACCTGCCAACAGCTGTTTCCGATGTCTATATCGACACCACCGGCACTGGAACGGGTGATGCCTGGCATACGATACTGACTGGTGGCAATCGTGCCGGCGGGAAAGGTATCTTTGCCCTGGATATCACCGATCCAAGCCAATTCAGCGAAAGCAATGCCGCCAACCTGGTGTTATGGGAATTTGATTCCAGTGACGATGCCGACATGGGCTTTTCATACAGCAAACCGGTAATTGTCATGCTGAACAATGGCCGCTGGGCGGCAGTTTTCGGCAATGGTTACAACAACAGCGGCGATGGCACTGCCAAACTTTTCATTCTGTTTCTGGATGGCGGGCTGGATGGCACATGGACTCTCAACACGGACTACATTGAAATTCCAACCAATTCCGGAGCAAATCTCATTGGTGATTGCAGCGATTGCAATGGTTTATCCACCCCTCAAGCGGTCGACATGGATGGTGATAAAGTTGTCGACAGAATTTATGCCGGAGATCTGTTCGGCAACTTATGGGCTTTCGACCTTTCGGCGTCCAACAGCAACCAATGGGATGTTGCCTATAAACAGGGCTCCACACCGAAGCCCCTGTTCACCGCCAGCTATTCCGGGACAGCCCAGCCGATTACCAGCAAACCCATTCTGATCAAACATCCCGACCATAGCGGTGCCGCCCCGGATGTTCTGGTTTTCTTTGGCACGGGCCAATATCTGACTTCCAGTGATATCCTGAATTCGGATGTGCAATCGTTCTATGGTGTCTGGGACCATGGAGTCCATTCCCTGACCCCCTCCGATTTGCAGGAACAAACATTTGTCAGCGGCAGTTTTTTCAATAACTCTGTCGATATTACCAATGACATAAGGGTTCTCAGCAAAACCCCTGTCGACTATACCAGCAAACATGGCTGGAAAATCAACCTGACCCTTGCCACAGGAGAACGTGTGGTCGTCGACCCGGACGTGCGCGGAGATGTCGTTTTCTTCAATACCTGGATTCCCGACAATGTCGTCTGCAATTCTGGAGGAAAAGGATTCCTGATGTCGGTATCGCAACGAGGCGGTGGAAGTACGGGCGATCCGGTTTTCGATGTCAATGGGACCGATGGCGTGGATTCATCCGACCTGGTGAAAAACAGCTCAAATGTCAGTTTTGCAGCGAGCGGCCAGCGCTTTACCCTGGGCCTGCCCGCTTCTTCTAATTTTCTCAGCAACAAACAATACACCCCTGGTACCGATGGTGGCTCAACAATCGATACCAGGGATCTTGAAGATTTAGGCGGCATAGAGACTGGCCGACTTTCCTGGCAGGAATTGCGTTAATCAAAGATACGGAGAATGAAAGTGAAGCGTTTATTGTTATTACTGTTTTTTATATTGTCCAGTCATTCACAGGCGGAAGAATTTCACGCTTCAGGGAGGATCAGCAAAGTAAACCTTGAAGAAAGAATAATATTCATTGATGAAATACCCTACAAAATCAATGAAAAGACCAAATTTACCTGGAAAAAATTAAATATAGATCCTGACCGACTGAAGCCAGGTACTTTGGTCACTTTTGAGCTGCATAATGCTTTAATCACCAGCATAAAAGTTGAATCGGCCATTGAATTCAATGAATAAGTTTATTACCGGCTTGATGAATCCATATCCTTCAAAAAACAACAACATCGGCTGCCATTGACTTGTTGGACATGCGGCGCTTTGCCCAACCCACACCTGCTTGATTATATTGATGGATGAAAACATGAACAGACAAAAAGCTTTTACACTCATCGAACTGATGATCGCTGTAGCAATCGTCGGGGTACTGGCGGCTGTCGCCTATCCTTCCTATCAAAACAGCGTGCAGAAATCCCGGCGAGCCGATGCCCAGGCGGCCCTGGTGGAACTGGCTGGTTTCATGGAACAGAAATTTACCGAATATAATACCTACAATGTCGATCTGGATGGTGACAGCACGACCATTGGCAATGACGAGGCCGATGAATTTCCATTCACCACCTCGCCTCGATCAGGAGGCGCTTTCTATAACTTGTCCCTGTCTGCAGTCGGTTCCACCACATTTACCCTGCAGGCGGTTCCTGTGTCAGGCGGCCCCCAGGCAAATGATGACTGCGGTACGATGACCTTGAATCAGGCAGGCACGAAAACCACCACCGGTACTGCCGGCTGCTGGTAATTAAAGCTTTTGGAAATCGCGGCTGAAGCCGCTCCTACGGCAGCTGCGCTGAACTAACGCAGCTATCCGCCTGCCCCGCCCCGGGTCAAACTGGCCGGGTCCAGCAATTTCTCCAGTTCTTCACGGCTGAGACCGGTCATTTCCACCGCGACATCGATGACCGGCCTGTCGTCGCGATAAGCCGCTTTGGCAATTTCCGCCGCCCTCCCATAGCCGATGATCGGGTTCAGCGCGGTGACCAGAATCGGATTTCTGTTCAAGACAGTGCGGATTTTTTCCTCATTGACGGTGAAACCGGCAATCGCCTTGTCCGCCAAAGCGTTACAGGCATTGGCGATGATGTCGATGCTCTGCAGGATATTATAGGCGATCACCGGCAACATCACATTGAGCTGAAACGCCCCGGATTGACCTGCCACGGTAATCGTTGCATCGTTGCCGATCACCTGTGCCGCAACCATGGCCACGGCTTCCGGCATCACTGGATTCACTTTCCCCGGCATGATACTGCTGCCGGGCTGTAACGCGGGCAGCGCAACCTCCCCCAGACCGGCCAATGGACCGCTGTTCATCCAGCGCAGGTCGTTGGCTATTTTCATCAGGCTGACGGCAATGGTCTTCAATTGCCCTGACAATTCCACCACAGTATCCTGGCAGCTGAGACTGGTAAAAAATGACTGGCTGGGAACGAAGTTAATGCTGCATTCCTCACTGATCCTGGCGGCAAAACGCTCGGCAAATTCCGGATGGGCATTGATTCCAGTGCCGACCGCCGTCCCTCCCTGGGCCAGCATCTGCAACCGGGGCAGTGTCGCATTGAGTCGATCCCTGCCACTGCGAATCTGAAATGCCCAGCCATCAAGTTCCTGACTCATCCTAATTGGCATCGCATCCATCAAATGAGTACGGCCGGTTTTGACCACAGCATCCAATTGCCGGGCTTTGTCCTCGATGGTTCCGGCCAGATGATCCAATGCCGGAAGCAGGTGCTGATGCATCTGCCGCACTGCACTGACATGAATGGCCGTGGGAATCACATCATTGCTGCTTTGCCCCATATTGACGTGATCATTGGCATCGACTGGTATTCCAGCCATTGTTGTGGCCAGATGCGCCAACACTTCATTGACATTCATATTGCTGCTGGTGCCGGAGCCGGTCTGGAAAATATCCACGGGAAACTGGTCAACATGCTGGCCATCCTCGATTTGCCGGGCGGCCTGAACAATTGCCTGCCCCTTCCGCACATCGATTAAACCCAGTTGCATATTTACCTCGGCCGCGGTTTTTTTGATCAGCGCCAGAGTCCGAATGAATACCGGCGGAAAGACCAACCCGCTAATGGCAAAATTGTCGATGGCCCGCTGCGTCTGTGCACCATACAGGGCATTGGCTGCTACCAACACCTCTCCCATGCTGTCCTTCTCGATTCGCAAATCGGCAATACCGTCAATAAATTCCCGGATATTCTGTTCATCAAACGGCCAGTCCAGTTCCCTGCCGGAATCTTCATGATAAAGGACCGGTATCCGCACTGCATAGCGCTTCTGCCACTGTTCCTCATCGGCAATATCGGCTGATTCAATCTGAATGTTCCCCATCCCACCTTCGGTATCTTCCAGTGATTTCTCCAGAACGGCTTCTGCTTCCTCGCACAAATGACATCCCTGGGTGCCGAACAGAATCAAACGTATGGTCATTTTTGTACCCGTGTATTGAAATGTATTCCGGGTGAAGCACAACAGGCAAAAATTAATCCTGAATAATCCTTGTCATCCTGTCTCCCTTTCCTGGACAGCATCAATGATGCAAATGGGCTGCCAGCCAGCGCTCTGCGACTTCCTGGGCCATGCCCTTGCGCCGTGCGTAATCATCCAGTTGATCCCGGTTTATTTTTCCGACATTGAAGTATTGTGCTTCCGGATGTGCAAAATACCAGCCGCTCACTGCCGCAGTTGGATACATTGCATAGCTTTCCGTCAACTCGATGCTGGTATTGGCCTCGACATTCAACAGCTTGAACAATTTGCTTTTTTCCGTGTGGTCCGGGCAGGCAGGATAGCCTGGCGCGGGTCTGATGCCTTGATATTTTTCATGGATCAATTGTGTATTGGACAGGGTCTCGTCTTTTGCATAACCCCAATATTCAGTCCTGACGGCTCGATGCAGGTATTCGGCAAATGCTTCGGCCAGGCGGTCCGCCAGAGATTTCAACATAATGGCGCTGTAGTCGTCATGGTCCTGCTCGAATTCCGTCAGTTTCTTTTCGATGCCGATGCCTGCAGTTACCGCGAATGCGCCTATGTAATCGGCTATTCCGCTTGCTACCGGTGCGACAAAGTCTGCAAGACAATAGTTGGGCCGGCCCGGCGCCTTGATGTTTTGCTGCCGCAAGTGATGCAGAACATCCAACACCTCGGTTCTGGAATCATCGGTATACAGGATGATATCGTCGCCATCGCTGTTGGCCGGAAAAAAACCAATGACGGCCCGCGCCGTCAGCCATTCTTCCCCGATGATCTTCTGCAGCATTTCCTGGGCATCCTCAAACAGCGCCCGGGCCTGCTCACCAACCACTCTGTCGTCGAGAATATCGGGATAACGGCCTGCCAGCTCCCAGGTCTGGAAAAATGGCGACCAGTCGATATACCAGACCAGGGTCTCCAGAGGAAAATGGTCGATGACCTCGATACCCTGGATCTTCGGTTTGACCGGGTGATAATCGCTCCAGACAAATTTATTTTCCCTGGCGACTGTCAAGGGATGCTGCTTGGTCTTTGCCCGACGCCCTTTATGACGCTCACGCACCTGCTCATATTCCTTGCGAATCCTGGCGACGAAAGCCTCACGCTGATCCGCGCTGATCAGGTTGCCGGCAACGCCGACACTGCGTGATGCATCGGTGACATAGAGGGTCGGCCCCTGATAATTTGGTTCTATTTTCACTGCGGTATGCGCTCTGGAGGTGGTCGCGCCGCCAATCATCAAGGGAATCTCAAAACCCAGGCGCTGCATCTCTTTGGCCACATGCACCATCTCGTCCAGGGATGGTGTGATCAGCCCACTCAAGCCGATAATATCGACATTTTCATCCCTGGCGGTCTGCAAAATCTTTTCCGACGGCACCATGACCCCCAGATCGATCACTTCATAATTGTTGCACTGCAGAACCACTCCGACAATATTTTTCCCGATGTCATGGACATCGCCCTTGACTGTTGCCATCAGGATTTTACCGTTGGTCTGTATTTCGCCGGATTTCTCGGCATCCATGAACGGCATAAGATAGGCTACGGATTTTTTCATGACCCGCGCCGATTTGACGACCTGG
>JAJRWJ010000133.1 GCA_024276805.1 Gammaproteobacteria bacterium | reverse complement strand
GAAGCTGCTGGGCATGAATTGCGGCATGCCCATGGCGCCGGCATAGGAGCCGGTTGGCTGCAGCGGATCCAGATGCTCCTCGCGGCACAGCAGCAAGAAGTTTTCCAGTTCGCCAAGAAAGAATCTGCTGCGCTTGGGGTAGGCGAAGCCGAGCGTCGCCAGGGCGTCGATCACCCGATGGTGTCCGGTATGCTTGCCATATCGCGTTTCCACGCCAAGGATGGCGACGATGATGGCCGGCGGGACTCCGTACTGCTGTTCGACGGCAGTCAGGGTCTGGGCATTTTCCCGCCAGAATTTCGCCCCTTCACTGGCCCTGGCGTCACTGAGAAATATGTTCCGGTATTTATACCAGGGCAGCGCTTCGGCGGGTGAGGAGATAGCCTCGAGTATGCTGTCCTTGATTTCCGCGGAGTGCAGCAGCTGACGCAGTGGTTGCTCTTCGAACTGGTGCGTGTCGGCCATTTTTTTGATGAATCTGTCCACTAACGCTGGATCGGCATCAGCGGCAAGGATGCCACTGGAGAGCGACAGTAATAAAAGGCATGGCAGTATGCCGGCAATGATTTTTTTCATGTGCATGAGTCAGGTGGGTAGTAATTTTTTATGGGTATGAATGGACATAAGAATACCGAAGCCGGCCAGCAGTGTCACCATCGATGTGCCGCCATAGCTGATCAGTGGCAGTGGCACGCCAACCACCGGCAGGATGCCGATGACCATGCCGATATTGACGAACAGGTAGACAAAAAAGGTGAATGTCAGGCTGCCGGAAAGCAGGCGGCTGTAGGTGTCCTGGGCCTGCACGGCGATATACAGGCAACGGATGATCAGCAGCAGATAGAGCAGCAGAAGGCCCAGGCAGCCGGTCAGACCGAATTCTTCGGCAAACACCGCAAAAATAAAATCGGTGGAGCTCTCCGGCAGAAAATCCAGCTTGGCCTGGGTGCTGCCCAGCCAGCCTTTGCCATAGATGCCGCCGGAACCAATGGCGATCTTGGACTGGATGATATGATAGCCCTTGCCCATCGGGTCGGCTTCGGGATTCAGCAGGGTCAAGACCCTGGCTTTCTGATATGCCCGCATGAAATGCCAGAGCACCGGGGTCAGGGATGCCAGCACCAGTCCCGTGGTGATCAAAAAACGCCAGGAAATACCGGCAAAGAACAACACCGCAGCGCCGGAACTGGCAACCAGCAGCGCCGTACCCAGGTCCGGCTGTTTTGCTATCAACAGCGTCGGCAGGATGATCAGCACGCCGGCGATGGCCAGTTCCCGCCATTTTGGCGGCAGGGAATGTTCGGCCAGATACCAGGCAATCATCATCGGTGTGGTTATTTTAATCATTTCCGAAGGCTGGAAGCGGAAAAAGCCCAAATCCAGCCAGCGCTGCGCGCCCTTGCCAATCTGCCCCATCACCAGCACCGCCAGCAGCAGGGCGATACCCAGGCTGTACAGCAGCACCGAGAGACGCTGAAACTGATAGGGATCGACCTGCGCCAGCAGGGTCATCAGCAGCAGGGCGATACCGAGGCGGGTGGCCTGGCGAAGCAGAATGCCGGTATCCTGGCCGCCTGCGCTGTACAAAATTACGAAGCTGAGGGTGGCGATCAACAGGATGCAGGTCAGCAGGGGAATGTCGATATGCAGTTTTCTGAGTAAATTGCCGAGCAGGGAAGGTGGCTGGAGCTGTTCGCTGCGGGTTTCAGTTTTCATGATGGCGGTTGTGCCTGGAGGTATTGTTTGATGACTTTGGCGGCGATTGGCGCGGCTACGGCGCCCCCATGGCCGCCATTTTCGACGATCACGGCGACGGCGATTTGCGGGTCGGCCGCCGGTGCAAAAGCGATAAACAGCGCATGATCGCGTAGTTTAAGTGCGATTTCGTCGGCGTTGTACTTTTCTTCCTGTTTTACCGAAAAAACCTGGGCTGTGCCGGTCTTGCCGGCAATCTGATAGGGGATATCCCCACCTATCCTTCGGGCAGTGCCGCGTGCGCCATGGACGACATTGATCATGGCGTTGATGATATTTTGTACATTTTCAGGATTCAGGTGCAGGTTGCGCGGGGTGGTTCTCGGGCCGGAAACGGTAAAGTTGGCATGAATGATGCGGTCCGCCAGAAATGGCGTGACCACTTCTCCCCGGTTGGCCAGGGTGGCGGTTGCCCGGGCCAGTTGCAGCGGTGTCACTTGCGTGAAGCCCTGGCCAATGCCGGTGATCAGGGTTTCACCCGGATACCAGGGTTGGTTTCTGCGTTGCCGCTTCCATTTTTTGGATGGTAACAGGCCGGCTTTCTCTCCGGTCACATCAATGCCGGTTTTTTTACCAAAACCGAATTCACTCAAAAATTCATGCATACGATCGATGCCCAGGGTCAGCGCCAGGTCATAGAAGTAGACATCGCAGGATTGCACGATGGCGTCGTTCATAGCGACCGGGCCGTGTCCCCATTTCTTCCAGTCCCGGTATTTGTGGCTGACGTTGGGCAATTGATAATAGCCGGGACAATATAATTTATGATGGAAGTCGGTGACCTGGTATTCCAGCCCGGCCAGGGCGATAAATGGTTTGATCGTCGATCCGGGAGGATACTGTCCACGCAGGGCGCGATTGAACAGTGGCTGATTGTCAGATTCCTGGAGTCCACGATAGACTTTTCTGCTGATGCCGTAGACAAAGGGGTTGGGGTCGAAGCCCGGTCGGCTGACCAGGACCAGCACTTCGCCGGTCTTGACCTGTATGGCCACGACGGCGCCATTGTAGATATCCAGGGCCTGATAGGCGGTTTTCTGCAGGTCGATGTCCAGGGTCAGGTAGATGTTCGCGCCGGGAACCGGGGAGACTTCGGTCAGGGTGTTGATAGGCCGGGCCTGGGCGTTGGTTTCGATTTCCGCATAGCCGGCCTGGCCGTGCAGGTCGGCTTCGTAGGTTTTTTCAATGCCGGTTTTGCCGACATGGTGTGTTCCCCGGTATTCGGCGATGGGCAGGGACTTGAGTTCCTGTTCGTTGAT
>JAJRWJ010000132.1 GCA_024276805.1 Gammaproteobacteria bacterium | reverse complement strand
GCAGACTGGAACAGGCAGACTGGGTTATCGAAGCGGTCATCGAAGATCTGAGCATCAAACAGGCGCTTTATCGCCAGCTTGCTGATGTCTGCCGCGCCGACACGCTGCTTTCCTCCAACACCTCGACACTGCAGCTCAGCGTCCTGACCGACAATCTGCCGGACGACTTCAAACGCCGCTTCATGATCACCCATTTTTTCAATCCGCCGCGCTACATGCGCCTGCTGGAACTGGTCACACCGCCCGAGCTGCACCTCAACCTGCTGGCCTGCATCAGTGGTTTTGCCGATATCAGACTGGGCAAGGGCTGCGTATTGTGCCATGACACACCGGGATTCATCGCCAACCGGATCGGCACCTTCTGGATGCAGACCGCGGTACTGGAAGCCATCGCCCTGAACCTGAGCGTCGAACAGTGCGATGCCGCGATGACCCTGTTCGGCATCCCGAAAACCGGCGTCTTCGGCCTGCTGGATCTGATAGGCCTGGATCTGATGCCGCACATTCTGGAAAACT
This sequence comes from Gammaproteobacteria bacterium, assembly GCA_024276805.1. Classification (GTDB taxonomy): domain Bacteria; phylum Pseudomonadota; class Gammaproteobacteria; order Methylococcales; family Methylomonadaceae; genus JANEMG01. The sequence continues at coordinate 3,235 of JAJRWJ010000132.1, read as the reverse complement.
TCCGCCACAGCCTGGCGCCGGACGACCCGTTGCGCGCCATCGCCAGCGTACCGACCCTGCTGCAGTCGATGATCGACCAGGGCCTGACCGGCAGAAAAGGCCTGGGCGGCTTCTATCGGCTGCAGCCCGGCGCCGGGCATAAAATCAAACAGTCGATCGATCTGCAGACCGGGGAATACAGGCGCAGCGAAAAATTCCAGATCCGGGGCGTTTCCGGGAAAAGCGGCGATCTGCGCACCTTTTTGCTGGGCGATGCGGCACTGAACCGCTATACCCGCAAGGTTATCACGGACACCCTGTTCTATACCGCCAGCCTGATACCGGAAATCGCCAACGACATTCTCGCTGTCGATACCGCCATGCGCCTGGGCTACAACTGGCGCCACGGACCCTTCGAATTGCTCGATCAACTGGGCGTCGCCTGGTTCCTGGAAAACCTGGCAGCACAAGACCAGTCCATTCCCGAACTGTTGGCGGACCGGCAGGATCTGTATCGCATCGAAGCCGGAGAGTTGCAGTTCAAGGACCTTTCCCGACGCTATCGTCCCGTGCAACGTGGGGCGGGAATATTGCTCTTGCGTGACAACAAACGCCGCCAGCAGGCCATTCTGGAAAACCCCTCGGCCAGCCTCTGGGATATCGGTGACGGCATCGTCTGCCTGGAATTTCACAGTAAAATGAATACGTTGGATCCTGACAGCCTGGAACTGATGCAACGCAGCATCGAAATCATACAGCAGGATTTCCAGGGACTGGTGATCTACAACGAGGCGGACAATTTCTCGGCCGGCGCCAATCTGACCCTGCTGCTGCCCGCCATCACCGGGCAGGACTGGGCGACCGTCGAGAACATCATCCGGCTCGGCCAGCAGACCTATCAGGCGCTCAAATATGCACCCTTCCCGGTGGTCGGCGCGCCTTCCGGCCTGGCGCTGGGCGGCGGCTGCGAAATCCTGCTGCACTGCGACGCCATACAGGCGCATGCGGAGCTGTACATGGGCCTGGTGGAAGTGGGGGTCGGCCTGATACCCGGCTGGGGTGGCTGCAAGGAACTGTTGCGCCGCTGGCTGAACTGTAAAAAATGTCCCGGCGGCCCCATGCCGCCGATCGCCAAAACCTTCGAATGCATAGGGCTGGCCAGGGTTTCCCAGTCTGCCCAGGAAGCTCGGGAATTGCTTTTTCTGGCAAAAGATGACGGAATCACCATGAACAAGGACCGTCTGCTGGCCGATGCCAAGGCCCGCGTACAAGACATGACAGCGGATTATCAGCCGCCGCAGCCGGCCGAATACCACTTGCCGGGCGCCTCGGCCCGGGCTGCGCTGGATATTGCCGTCTGCAATCTGCAGCGCAGCGGCAAGGCCAGCGCCCATGACCAGGAGATTTCCCGGCAGCTGGCCAATGTCCTGAGCGGCGGGGATACCGATATCACCCAACCCTTGACCGAGCAGGACCTGCTGGATCTGGAGCTGCAGGCCTTTCTTGCCCTGGTGCGGCAGCCGGCCACACTGGCAAGGCTGGAGCACATGCTGAAAACCGGCAAACCCCTCAGGAATTGACGGAGAACTCTGATGTCAGAACTGCTTGCTGCCGCCGTAATAATCATCCTCGCCACCCTGACCTGGCCGCCTCTGCGTCGGGTTCTGCTGAGCCGTCCGCTGTTTGTCAAAATGCGCAAAAACCTGCCGCCGATGTCACAAACCGAACGGGAGGCGATGCAGGCCGGCAACACCTGGTGGGATGCCGAACTGTTCACCGGCAAGCCCGACTGGAACAGACTGCAAAACCTGCCGGCGCCCAGTTTGAGCGAGGCGGAACAGGCCTTTCTCGACGGCCCCGTGCAAACCCTGTGTGCGATGCTGGACGACTGGGAGATCACCCATAACCTTCAGGATTTACCTCCTGAAGTGTGGAACTACATCAAACAGCAAAAATTCTGCGGCATCATCATCCCCAAAAACCATGGTGGCCTGGAGTTCTCCGAATTCGCCCATTCCCAGATCGTCATGAAAATCGCCAGTCGCAGCACCACGGCAGCGGTAACGGTAATGGTGCCCAATTCCCTGGGTCCCGCGAAATTGCTGCTGGCCTACGGGACCACACAGCAGAAAGATCACTATCTGCCGAGACTGGCGAAGGGCCTGGAAATACCCGCCTTCGCCCTGACCGGCCCACAGGCTGGCAGCGATGCCGCTGCGATGCCCGATAGCGGTGTCGTGTGCTATGGAGCGCATGCCGGCCAGGAGCGGGTGCTGGGCATACGCTTGAACTGGGAGAAGCGCTATATCACCCTGGGACCGGTAGCGACCGTGCTGGGACTGGCATTCAAACTGTACGACCCTGAGCATCTGCTGGGCGACCGGGAAGAGCTTGGCATCACCCTGGCGCTGATTCCCACCGACACGCCCGGAGTTTCCATCGGCCGACGCCACTTTCCGCTGAACTCGGCGTTTCAGAATGGTCCCAACTGGGGAAAAGACGTGTTCATTCCCGTCGACTGGATCATCGGCGGCGCCGAACAGGCCGGGCAGGGCTGGAAAATGCTCATGCAATGCCTCGCCACCGGACGCGCCATCTCCCTGCCCGCCCTCAGCGTCGGTGCGGCCAAGATGATCTGCCGCAACACTGGCGCCTACGCCCGTATCCGCACCCAGTTCAATCTGCCTTTGGGAGCCTTCGAGGGCATCGAGGAAGTGCTGGCGCGCATGGCCGGCGCCACCTATCTGATCGATGCCGCGCGCAGCGTCACCTGCGCAGCTCTGGACGATGGCCAGAAGCCGGGGGTGATTTCGGCGATCCTCAAATACCAGCTGACCGAAACGATGCGCCGTGTGATCAACGACGGCATGGACATCCAGGGTGGTTCAGGCATCAGCCTGGGACCGGTCAACTATATCGGCCGTCTGTATCAGATCATCCCGGTCGGCATCACCGTGGAAGGAGCGAATATCCTGACCCGCACGATGATGATCTTCGGCCAGGGCGCGATACGCTGCCACCCCTATATCGAGAAGGAGATGAACGCACTGAACAGCACGGATGAGAGCAAGGCACTGCGTGAATTCGATACCTTGTTATGGCGGCATATCGGCTTCTTTCTGGGCAATCTGGCGCGCGGCCTGTGCTTTGGCCTGGGCGGCGCCAGACTGGCCAAAACACCGGGCGACCAACACACCCGCCGCTATTACCAGCAGCTCACCCGGCTCAGCACCGGCTTTGCCCTGAGCGCCGATTT
>JAJRWJ010000131.1 GCA_024276805.1 Gammaproteobacteria bacterium | reverse complement strand
ATCAGCCCTCTGCGGCGGTTGATATCACCAACCACATCACCCATGTAATCTTCCGGCGTCACCACCTCGACCTTCATGACTGGCTCCAGCAATACAGGGTCGGCGTTTTTCGCTCCTTCCTTGAAACACATCGATCCGGCAATTTTGAACGCCATTTCACTGGAGTCGACATCGTGATAGGAGCCATCGTACAGGCTGACCTTGACATCGACGACAGGGAATCCGGCTATCACACCATTTTCCATCTGCTCCCTAACGCCCTTGTCGACGGCCGGTATATATTCCCTGGGCACGACACCGCCAACGATTTCGTTGACAAACTCGTAGCCCGCGCCAGGCTCCTGCGGCTCTATACGCAGCCAGACATGGCCATACTGACCACGACCACCGGACTGCCTGACAAACTTGCCTTCCTGCTCGACGGTCTTGCGAATCGTTTCCCGATAGGCCACCTGCGGCGCCCCGACATTCGCTTCGACATTGAATTCTCTTTTCAGGCGATCGACAATGATCTCCAGATGCAGCTCACCCATCCCGGAAATGATCGTCTGCCCGGACTCTTCATCGGTATGTACACGGAACGAGGGATCTTCCTGGGCCAGCTTGCCCAGTGCTATACCCATCTTTTCCTGATCCTGTTTGGTTTTCGGTTCCACCGCTACCGATATCACCGGCTCCGGAAACTCCATGCGCTCCAGCACGATAATTGCCTTGGGATCGCAAACCGTATCTCCGGTCGTGACATCTTTCAGACCGATCGCGGCAGCGATGTCGCCGGCACGTACTTCCTTGATTTCTTCACGACTGTTGGAGTGCATCTGTACGATTCGGCCAATTCTTTCTTTTTTCATTTTCACCGAGTTATACACGGTATCGCCGGAATTCAGCACCCCGGAATAGACCCGGAAAAATGTCAAAACACCAACAAAAGGATCTGTCGCGATCTTGAACGCCAACGCGGCAAAAGGCGCGTTATCATCGGCAGGCCGGGCTTCTTCGGTTTCACCATCATCCAGGATGCCTTTTATCGCGGTGACTTCTTTCGGTGACGGCAGATATTCGATCACGGCATCCAACATCGCCTGCACGCCTTTGTTCTTGAAGGCGGAACCACAAAAAGCGGGGACGATCTGGTTGGCAATGGTCTGACTGCGAATACCCTGTTTTATTTCTTCATTGGTCAAATCACCTTCTTCCAGGTATTTTTCCATCAGATCATCACTGGCTTCAGCGGCCGACTCTATCATATGCTCCCGCCATTCCTCACAGAGCGCCTGCATGTCCTCTGGAATGTCCCGTTCGTCATATTCCATGCCCTTGCTGGCATCGTCCCAGTAAATCGCCTTCATCTTGATCAGATCGACGACGCCTTCAAATGCGTCTTCCGCACCAATGGGCAGCTGCATCGGCACCGGATTACTGCCCAGACGCTCTTTGACCTGAGTTATGACGCGTAAAAAATCGGCGCCGGCACGATCCATTTTATTGACAAAGGCCAGCCTGGGAACCTGATATTTGTTTGCCTGCCGCCAGACCGTCTCGGACTGCGGCTCGACACCGCCAACGGCACAGAATACCGCACAGGCGCTGTCCAGGACACGCAAGGAGCGTTCCACTTCGATGGTGAAATCCACATGTCCGGGAGTATCGATGATATTGATGCGATGCTCTTCGAACTGTTTGTCCATGCCACGCCAGAAACAGGTGGTCGCCGCAGAGGTGATGGTGATGCCGCGTTCCTGTTCCTGCTCCATCCAATCCATTGTTGCCGCACCATCATGTACCTCACCTATTTTATGAGATACACCAGTATAATAAAGAATGCGTTCTGTCGTCGTCGTCTTGCCCGCATCAATATGCGCCATAATACCGATATTCCGGTAACGATCGATTGGAGTTTTCCGTGCCACTATAAAACCTTCTAGTACTTAGTTATTACCAACGATAATGAGAGAAAGCCTTGTTGGCCTCCGCCATTCTATGGGTATCTTCACGTTTTTTCGCTGCCGCGCCTCGGCCTTCAAACGCATCCATAAGCTCACCCGCCAATCTGGCCGGCATGCTCTTTTCATTTCTCTTGCGCGCCGCATCGATCAACCAGCGCATGGCCAGCGCCATTCTTCGCGACGGCCTGACTTCCACAGGCACCTGATAGGTTGCGCCACCAACACGCCGTGATTTCACTTCCACACGCGGTTGCACATTTTCCAGAGCTTTGGCCAGCACCTCGACAGGCTCGCCATGGCCCTTGCTCTCGATGACATCCAGGGCGCCATAGACGATCTTCTCGGCCACGGATTTTTTGCCACTCACCATGATCATGTTCATGAATTTGGACAACATTTCGCTGCCAAATTTGGGATCAGGGATTATTTCCCGTTTACCTGCTACTCTTCTTCTAGACATGTTTTATATCCAAACGTTTAGTTAGCCTTTAGGCCTTTTTGTGCCATACTTGGAACGGCCGCATTTTCTGCCATCAACACCGGAAGTATCCAGACTGCCCCGTACAACGTGATAACGAACACCAGGCAGATCCTTCACCCTTCCGCCTCGGATCAACACCACGGAGTGCTCCTGCAGGTTATGCCCTTCACCACCGATATAACTCGACACTTCCGCACCATTGGTCAGCCTCACCCTGGCAACTTTACGCAGCGCTGAATTCGGTTTTTTAGGTGTAGTCGTGTAAACACGGGTACAGACACCTCTTCTTTGTGGACAGGCTTCCAATGCCGGTACATTGCTTTTTTCTATTTTTTTAGCGCGCGGCTTACGAACCAATTGGTTAATCGTGGCCATTTATCTCAACTCCGATATACAATTTAACTATCAGGCAATAAAAAAATCCGCCGCACCCTGCTCGGAGTACGACGGCTTTGATTTTTCATTCAACCTGAACAATTACCTCTGCTCATGTGAGCAAAGCATGATAAACCCTTCAGCAGTCCAAGTCAAGCAGGATTTTCTGCAAACCTTTACAGACAATCAATCTTCGGT
>JAJRWJ010000130.1 GCA_024276805.1 Gammaproteobacteria bacterium | reverse complement strand
CTTCGGCTGGACGCTGGGTTACATTGGCGGCATGCTGGTATTGGGATTGTGCCTGGCCTATGTCAATTATGCCGAAACCAGAATGCAGACCGCGGAACAGTATGTACCGGTGACCATGCTGATTGTCGCCGCCTGCTTTGGCCTGGCCAGCCTGCCAACCTTTCTCTGGGTCAGGGAAACCACCAGACCGCAACGCAGTGGCGAGTCCGTGAATTACCTGCGCATCGGCTACGCGCGGCTGCAAGGCACCTGGCAACACGCCCGGCACTACCAGGACCTGTTCCGCTTCCTGCTCTGTCTGATGATTTTTTACTGCGGCATCAACACCGTGGTCATTCTCGCCGCCGTGTACGCCAATGAAGTGATGGGTTTCAGCACCCAGGATTCCATCATCCTGATTTTAGTGGTCAATATCACCGCAGCCGTCGGCGCTTTCGTGTTTGGCTGGCTGCAGGACGCCATCGGTTCCCTGACCTCGATCAAACTGACCCTGCTGATCTGGGTGATTGCCATGATCATGGCCTATTTTACCGACCAGCGCGTCGGCTTCTGGATTGTTGCCAATTTGATCGGCTTGGCGCTGGGTTCGAGCCAGAGCGCCGGAAGAGCCATCGTCGGCCTGTTTTCCCCGGCCGAAAGGTCGGGTGAGTTTTTTGGCCTGTGGGGACTGGCGACCAAATTGTCGGCAATTATCGGCCCTGTCAGCTATGGCCTGATCACCCGGGTATCCCATGGCGACCATCGCTTGGCACTGTTATCCACCTGCGTATTTTTTATCGCCGGCTTCCTGCTGCTGTTTACGGTCGACGAACAGCGTGGTCGTGCTGCAACGGCAAAGGTTTTCTAGTTTTGTAAGTTTCCGCCACTGATTCGAAATACAGGAGCTAAAAAACAGATCGCCCAAGAAGTATCGTGGGTGAGCAAAACCAATTATTCATCCGCTAATTCCTGGTGTGTTCCAATGATCCTCCGAAGTCCAGCCACGGGCAACAAAACCCGTACATATTCCAGTATGGAGTCTTCAACACTGAATCAAATCAGCCTTTAAGCATATCTGATGCTATTGCTATACTCTCACGAAAAAAAACAAACATGACAATTGCATAGCTCATGGCACCAATCAAAACAAGCTGCACCAAGTGAATTATTTCTCCTGGCGTACCAAATACCCTGTCGGTTACAGATATTACCACTGCATACATGACAATGCTTGAAAGAAGCGGACCAAACATAGTCTTAAAAGAGTCTATGATTCTGATATCAATGAGGAGACAGGTTCTCTTGAGAGCAATTATATATACTATGGGATAAACGAGAAGCCACGAAAGACTCATGCCAACCGGCCCCCATTGTGCGCCAATAAAGAAAGCTATAGGCATCATCGTAGCAGCAATTGCCAAGTTAACCGCGCTTGTTTTGGGATGTCCGATCCCCCATAAGAGAGGCGGCAATATATTTCCCATTGCCCTGAATGGCATCGCCAGCGCCAGGACTGTTATCGGCAGGATCGCGACTTCCCATTTCTCCCCAAGAAGAAGTTTTACTATATCCGGTGCAGTACAGGACATCCCAAAAAATATCGGAAATGTTAGCAAACATGCCACTCGATTTGCCTTTAAAAAATAGATGCCGGTTTTGTCTGTCGATCGACTTGCTGAGGCAAAGGCAGGAAAAGCTATTGAGTTGATGATTCTTGCGAGTTTTTGGATAGGAAGCGATGCCAGATGCACTGCAACACTGTAATAACCCAAAAGATCTGCCCCCATCAGACGTCCACCAATAAACTTGTCGGATTCTGCATATATATACCATAAACCACGGTCAAGACTTACAAAGCCACCAAAATGAAGGTCTTTTCTGAGTTTTAGAATGGAAAAAGAAGGCATACACCATGATGGAGCAATTATGTTCAAACCAATAGCATTGAAAACATCATAGATTAAGGAACCGTAAACGAGCGCCCAGACCCCATACCCGTGATAAGCTAAAATCAGCGTTGACGTGCTACTGACCAGCATTGAAACAAACTCAACTATTGACCGATGTTTAAACGCTATCTCCCTTTCAAGTTTTGCAATCGGCAGCGTTTCAAATATTGCTATTGGAAACATCAATGCCCCAACCCTGATAATAGACGTCAGTCGCGATTCACCAAAGAAATTGGCGATAAATGGCGCGCTGACGACGAGTCCCAAGAAGATTATCAAATTGGCCATGATCACAGCACCGAAGATTCTACGTCGGTCTATTTCCTGAAGATCCTTCTTTTGCACCAAAATCGCATCTAAACCCAAGGTGTTAAATAGGTATAAAAATGCTGTAAATACTGTAGCCATTGCTATAAGACCATAATCCGCTGGGTCCAATAACCGAATCACGATGATTGTGACCGCCCAATTGAATAGCTGGCCAGCAAAACGGGCACTTACACTCCAACGGAGTCCAGAGATTACTTTTGTTTTAATATCCATAAAATTTGTTCTTTATATACTGAAGTTTCAGCGTTTTTCTTTCTGACCAAGCCAGATCCTGAGGAAATGAGTCCGAAAGCAGCATAAGAAATGAATCCCTAGTTGCATGCCAATTTTAGTGGGAATCTGGCACTTAATGGAGCTAACGAAGGGCTGAGGCGTGGTCTTGGTTTTCTGAGTTTGGAGTAATTTAGTGTCCATACAACTGATTGAGCAATTCCAAAATTATACTCATCGCTCACTTGGCTAAACAAGATTTCTCAAACACAATAAAACCCAAGATCCCTGATATTTTTCGACGCATCCCAGCACGACATAAACGTGGTTTGATAAAGGATTTCCTGATTACCCACAAGTTTCAGTCAGTTTCATCATTTGTTCCCCTCTATTAATGACGGGAACTAATCCGGCACAAGGGTGTGCCGGCATAATCGATGGCCACAAGTCATTGATTATGAATAAAACAGTCAATCGCATTGGCTGTTTATAGATTCTAATTAACAGTCATGCTCCATGCCATATCACCCCGGCAGAGCCTGCCCCCGCTTAAAAAGGGGCTGCCAGGGTCCAGTAGATGAATTAAACTCAGTATCTATTTGTTGTGGGGCACATCCCTGTGCTCTGGATACCGGCTTCCTTGCCGGTATGACGAAGCTTTGACGGTCTTTTTGTCTGGATAAAACTTATACATAATCAGGAAAGTTTTACTAGTAGCCATGCGCTCTACATAATTCGTGTGATGCTGGAGATTGTTGGATCAGGTCAACGCTAATGCGAAATCAACATGGCCAGACCGGGGTAATCCTTTTCTTGTAACACTTCTCTTTTCAAGCTTCTTCTTGATGGCAGCGAATCATAAACAACGATTCCTTTTCTTGGCGACCCTGTTATATGAGGGAAATCAGCTTGAGGCCTTGCCACTAAATAAAGCACCCAGGACAAATTCATCCTCCTCACATTGTTAGTACATGAATCATTACACAATAAGAATTAATGATTGAAAAGGATAGGTAAGCCAGATGCTTACATCTCTATGCCTTATTGTACATTTACCTTGAGATTGACAGGTGAATTGGGAGCGCCTGCGACATTTGAACTTGCGTAACGGTATGCCCAGGTATGTACATTATCCCAAGGCCCGGTGATGGTGATAAATACATTGTTGACAGGATCATAATCAATAGCATGAAAACGCATTGTTCCAATAGAAGAACCAGATGGATCTGTATTGATAACACGTTCAGTCCATGTTTTAGCAAGTGGATCAAAGGCATAAAATTTCCCGTCTTTAATTCCCCCGCCTATGATTTTATTGTATGAATCATAGGCAAATCCCGACTCTTGTGTATCAGGAATCACGCCACTAATGCCATCAATGAGCGTTATCGTGGAGCTGCCCCAAGCGTTACGCCGCAGGTTTATCTCAAATACCTGGGTGGGATTGCCCCTGGCAATATAGTACATCATGCCATTCGGTGGGAAATACACCAAGTTGTTGGTCCATCCAAAGTTATTGACATTATGATTAATTATTTTTACTTTGACCTTGGTAACAGGATCGTAGGTCCAAAGACTTGAATCATCGACAATAACTACCAATCCTGATTGAGGATCAAATTCCGCAGAAGCCAAATTAGTCCATCCATCCTGAAAACTTGCCCCAAATGTCCAGTTTTTTGTATCAGGATTATAATGTCCTACTCTCCCACCAGCAGGATATTGTGATACCTGTTCACATTTTCCGCCTTCAGTGTGCCCCCCGCCCATGAGCAATAATTCCTTGGTATTGGTGGTAACCACAAGCTGATCATAGGTATGACGAGATCTCGGTTGGCCAGTCGATATCCATGCCCGTTTGTCTACATCAAAGTTTGATAGGGTCATTTGACTACACGGTGTCGGTGTATAAGCTCTTGTCCAGGTCAATGTATCAAAATGAAAAACATCTACATCATCTCGATAAGTAGCTGAATGCCCCCCACCAAACATCAACATTTGATGTCGGTTGGGATCATAAGTAAAACCGCTATAATCCGTAATAGACTGACAATATTCACTAGCAACACCGTCTGAATCAGTACATGCGTACAAACCTAAGTCTTTTGCAGTGTTGTCAGGCATATCTATAAGCAATGGATTGGCCAGTTGAGTTTCTGCGTATGCTAGGGTAGCAAACTGACCAATGCAGGTAATACTCAAAAATAATAAAATGGTGTTTCGCATTTCAACTCTCCACATTGAGTTAAGTTATGGTATTAAAATAAAAAATTATTGTTAAATTGCTGAGATAATTATAGCGTAACCTTGTGACTGAAGTTACGAATATTCTTGACTCCAGCCTCAAAGTTGACATTTAATCTACAGGTTTGTTACAAGCATTATGCAATTTTCGTCTATCAACAGCTTTATTTTATGTACAACACCAAGCAAATCGCGAATAACAAACAGCTCGCCCCCCCCCAGTCCCGTTTTGAACTCTCCGGCAAAATTGCTGGCCGCAACAGGTTGATCAGGCGTTTCGGAACCATCATGGTCCCTGTCACAATTGCCAACTGCTCTCCCCGGCGTTGTAGTTGACGTATGCATCCCGCGAAGTGCTGACTGTCCAGCCTCATCGCAATGAATCCGCAACGCCTGGAACATTACATACGAAACATTTCACCCCGGCTCCTGAAATCGGGCTTGTGCTGTGTAAGGTCAGGTCGTTCTGGACGACTCAATAGCTGCTTATGGAATGGAGGTAGAAATGAAAAAATTGGTCACCTTGGTACTGCTACTGGTCATTGTCGGCGCAACATGGTTATTTATACCGAAAAAGGCTGAACAAGCGTCAAACAAACCTGGCATGGAAAGACTGGTCCTGACCGGCTCCAGCACCGTTGCGCCGCTGGCGGCGGAAATCGGCAGGCGTTTCGAAGCGCTGCACAGCAATGTGCGCGTCGATGTGCAGACCGGCGGCTCGTCGCGCGGCATCAACGATGTCCGCTCCGGACTGGCCGATATCGGCATGGCGTCGCGTGCTCTGAAAGAGAACGAATCCGGTCTGTTCAGCTTCACCATCGCGACAGACGGCATCGGCATGATCGTCAACCGCGCCAATCCCGTTACCGCACTGGACAGACAGCAAATCATCGACATCTATACCGGTAAAATCACCGACTGGCAGGCCGTTGGCGGCAATGCCGACCCGATCACCGTGGTCAACAAGGCGGAGGGGCATTCCACGCTGGAGTTGTTTCTGCATCATTTCGATCTGCAAAATTCCGCTGTCAAGGCACATGTGATCATTGGCGACAATCAGCAGGGCATCAAAACGGTCGCCGGCAACCCCGACGCCATCGGCTATGTTTCGATCGGTTCTGCCGAATATGAAGCGCAGCACGATGCGGCGATCAAACTGTTGCCGCTGGATGGCGTCGCGGCATCGGTGGAAAATGTGCAAAACGGCGCCTTCCCCTTGGCCCGGCCCTTGAATCTGGTGACCCGCAGCGAACCCGCGGGGATCATCAAGGCCTTTATCGAATTCGCCCGTTCCAGACAGGTCGATGATCTGGTCATGGCACAATATTTTGTCCCTGTCGCGCACTGACAGCATACTGGCTGCGCTGCTGCGCCTCTGTGCACTGCTCTCGGCCGCGATCGTAATCCTGATTCTGCTGTTTCTGATCAGCGAATCCTGGCCGGTATTGCAGCATGTGCCATTGTCGCGATTCATCAGCGACGCTTCCTGGCATCCGGCGCAGGGTTTGTACAATATAGCACCGATGCTCGGCGCGACACTGCTTTCCAGCTTGGGAGCAGTATTGCTGGCAACCCCATTGGGCATTGCCTCGGCGTTGTTCTGCCATTATTACGCGCCAACAGCTTTGGCCATCTGGCATCGCCGGACCATCGCCCTGCTGGCAGGAATTCCTTCGGTGGTGTACGGATTCTGGGGACTGACCACGCTGGCGCCGCTGATCGGCCGTCTGCACCCTCCCGGCGTCAGCCTGCTGACCGGCATAGTGGTGCTGACCATGATGATCCTGCCCACCGTGGCTTTGACCGTCGATGCGGCGCTGGCTGGCGTGCCTGCGGCTTACCTGCGCGGCGCCGCCGCACTGGGTCTGACCCGCTGGAGCATGATCAACGGCGTGGTTCTGCCGGCGGCGCGTTCCGGGATTGCCTCGGGAATCATGCTGGCCGCGGTACGCGCGATTGGTGAAACCATGGCCATATTGATGGTCGCCGGCAATGTCGTGCAGTATCCAGACAGTCTGTTTGCTTCAGTGCGCACCCTGACCGCCAATATCGCTCTGGAAATGGCCTATGCCATGGGCGATCACCGTGCGGCCCTGTTTGTCACGGGACTGGCGTTGCTGGCCATGGTTCTGCTGCTGGTGGGCTTTGCCGAATTCTTCAAACAGGATGCGGCGCATGTCTAAAGATTTCCTGGCGACAGTGATGATCTGGCTTACGGCGCTGTTGATCAGTGGTTTTTTTCTGTATCTGCTGACAGACATGCTGATTCACGGACTGGACCGGTTGTCCTGGGCGTACCTGCTCGATGCACCGCTAGATGCCGGACGCTCCGGCGGTATCGCACCGATCGTCACGGCCACGGCAATCCTTGTCCTGATCGCCATCATCGTGGCGGCGCCACTGGGCCTTGCCACAGCCGTGCTGCTCACGGAGTTTACCCGGCAAAAAAGCCACTTCGGCCGTTTCGTGGAGCGTAGTCTGGATGTGCTGGCGAGTGTCCCGTCGATCATTTTCGGCCTGTTCGGCAATGCCTTCTTCTGCCTTTTTCTGGGACTGGGATTCTCCCTGCTCTCCGGCGGTCTGACGCTGGCCTGCATGGCCCTGCCGATTCTGATCCGCAGCGCCGTGGAAGGACTGCGTTCCGCGCCCGACGAATATCGCCTGGCCGCCGCGGCACTGGGCATGACCCGCGGCGCGGCGCTTTTACATCTGCTGCTGCCAACCGCGGCCCCGGCGCTGGCAGCGGGCCTGATGCTGGGTATCGGACGGGCCGGCGCGGAAACCGCGGCATTGATTTTCACCAGTGGCTATGTCGATCGAATGCCGGAATCATGGTTCGATTCCGGCCGTGCGCTGTCGGTACATATCTACGATCTGGCCATGAACGTTCCGGGCGGCGATGCCAGCGCCCATGCCGCGGCGCTGGTATTGGTCCTGTTATTGTTCACCATCAACAGCATTGCCATGGGCCTGACCAGGCGATGGCAGCGCGGGAGGATCCACAGCCTATGAAAGTATCGATGGACGATACAGACAAAAACAGCGAGGCACAGCAATCCTATACGCTGGGGCCGCTGCAATCCGGTCCACACTGCTGCGATCCCAGGCCGCTGATCAGCGTAACGGATTTGTCGCTGCACTATGGCGCGAAAACAGCCCTGGAAAACGTTTCTCTGGATATCTATCAGGGCTGCATCACTGCGCTGATCGGTCCTTCAGGCTGCGGCAAGACCAGCTTTCTGTCGGCTCTGAACCGCCTGACCGACATGCTTCCCGGCTGCCATGTATCGGGCCGGATCCGCTTCAATGACCTGGATGTCTGTGACCCGGATCTGGATGTCCGGCTGTTACGCCGGGACATCGGCATGATCTTCCAGAAACCCGTTCCCTTTCCGCTATCGGTGCGGCGCAACATCGAACTGCCGCTGCGGGAACACGGCATGCGCAGACAGGCTGAAATCGATGCTGTCGTACAGCAGGTTCTGCAGGATGTGGGCTTGTGGGATGAAGTCAAAGACCGGCTGAACTCTCCGGCGCAGGCGCTGTCCGGCGGACAACAACAGCGTCTGTGCATCGCCAGGGCGCTTGCCCTGCAGCCAAAGGTGCTGCTGATGGATGAACCCTGCAGCGCGCTTGACCCCATCGCCTCCGGTGTCGTGGAAGACTTGATCCTTCGCCTGCAGGGACGTTATACCGTGGTCATCGTCACGCACAATCTGGCCCAAGCCAGGCGCATCGCCAATTATGCCGGTTTTTTATGGATGAGGGAACGCACCGGCCGCCTCATCGAATTTGGCCAGTGTCGGCAGATTTTCGAGGCGCCTGCACATGCCCTGACGGCATCCTATGTCAATGGCGAGCGCGGCTGAATACATCGCAGTCGGAACTGCAGCAGCAATAAATATCCTCATCGATGAGATTTCAGCAATTCACTTTAAGGCTTGCTGGTGAATTTTCGCAGGTTGTGGTTGAGGAACAAAACCCAACAAAACAGCCTCAATACAGGCTTGACCATTGGTTTTCATCATCATCACCCTAGCCAAACGCATTACCACATTTGGAATCACTGGATGCCCCTTCATGGCCCTGTTCGGCCATCAGTAAGCTTTACCCCCGCAATCCAGCCATCACGCAGCCATGCCTGCAGAAAACCCGCGGCACTGACAGCCACCTGTTCCTCCTCCAGCCATGCGCATAGCGACTCACAAGCCTCCGCGAAGCATTGTCCCTGTTTGAAAGCATCCAGCGCCGCCGCTTCCTGAATGGACAGGGAACGGAACAGCAGCTTCAGGTCCTGCCGCCAGATGATCCAGGACTGCCGGTCGATAGTCGCGGACAATGCAGGCAGCGGCTCTTGCTGATTCGATGCCTGCCACACTTGCGCGGCATTGCAGCGCAGATCAATGCGGCGCATCGATGGGTGGAATTGCAAACGAAGCTCCGGCCAATGTTCGGGCGCGATGCCCGCCAATTGTTGGTAGCCGACCGGTATGCTATCCGGTGCATCGAACGCCTCGCTCAGGGCCCATTCAAAGGCTGCCAGTTCCTGAACTTCCGTTTGCCGGTCATAGGGTTGCGTTTCTGCAAGAAAACTTGGCAGATGCCGGCCAAACCAGCGTATGGAGAATTGCCCGGAAGGTCTTGCGTGAATATAGGCACGGGCCATGCCGTCGAAACCGTGATCACCAAGATAATCCCGCGAAACGGGGTAATCAGCGCTGAGCGCCTCGATCAGGCGCAAGCTGTAAGCTTCGCTATAGACGGCAAAGCGTTCCCTGGAAGATACGCCGGATGTATCGACGATGAAAGCTGGCGGTTGGCGCTGCTGATCGAGCAACGCCCTTTGAAATTCCTGCTGCATGTCGCCCAGGGAAATACTGCTGTGCGGTGCTGTTTTCATGCCGCCTGCTGCAATTGTCCGGCAATACGCCGGGCCTGTTCCAGTTCCGCAAGCAATACCGGAAAAGGCGGAATATTGTCGTCGCGTTCGATCATTGTGGAAACCGGTCCGAAACGGCGCAATGCGCATTCATACAGGTACCAGACAGGATCGATGATGGCATCGCCATGGCTGTCGATGATGATATTCCCTTGCTCCAGATGCCCGGCAAGATGAAATTGCCGGATTCTGTCCACCGGGACGTTATCCAGGTAAACGTTGGCTTCGAAGCCGTGGTTATGGGCGCTGACATGGATATTGTTGATATCCAGAAGAATCAGACAGTCCGCCTGTTCCGCGACGGCACTGAGGAATTGCCATTCCGCCATTTCGGAATGGGCGTAGGTGACATAACTGGATACATTTTCCAGCAAAATTCTGCGAGCAAGAAAATCCTGAACCCTGCTTACCCGGTCGACCACATGCCGAACTGCTTCTTCTGTATAAGGCAGCGGCATGAGATCGTGCAGATTGATGCCGTTGACACCGGTCCAGCAAAGATGATCGGAAATCCAGGCCGGCTCGATCCGCTCCGCCAACGCTTTGACCTGGCGCAGATAATCAAAATTCAAGGTATCCGTCCCGCCGATGGAAAGCGATACGCCATGCATCACCATGGGATAGTCGGCGCGGATGCGGTCGAGATAATACAGCGGCTTGCCACCGGGCACGAGATAGTTTTCGGTAATCACCTCAAACCAGTCGACCGGCGGTTTTTCTGCCAGAATGGTTTCATAATGGGCTGTGCGCAAACCCAGACCAAACCCGAGATTGGGTCGTTCTTCCACATCGACATCAGACATAAAGTAATTACCCCGCTGCAATTTCCAAGCAGGCGTCCGGCTGTTCAAGAGCCGAACGTCTGATTGCAAATTTTTGTTACATACTGGGGCTTAGCACCTTGCCGCCCTTGTCCATACATTCCTGCTCGGTTGTGGACAGGAACCCCTGACCCTTGCAGGCATTCTGCCCCTTGCAGGCATTGCTCGCCGTCTTGCATTCAGTCTGCCCCTTGCAGGCATTGATGCCACCGCAATGTATTTTCGCTTCCTGGGTAGCACCCTGCTCCGCCGCCATGACAGGCCCGTTCATAAATAACATCGCCGCCGCGGAAGCGAGCAGAATACCAGATGGTTTATTGATTTTCATAATCTTACCTATTGAATAATGTGATGAAACATAATGCCGTACAGATTACCGATTGACGACACAAAACCTCCCCCTCATACGGCGACCTGGAACATCTGAAGCACGCCGACTCATCCCTGTGAATACCCTGTACCCTCTTAAAGAGGACGATAACAGGCTGAATCCAGCGAAACAAAAGAGCCTCATCGCCGACTTGGCAACGCGTTATCGTAAATTAGTCGTCATGACCCGATATTACTTACAGCCGACATTCATATTTTGTTAAAACCAACATTACCAGATAATTCAAAGCCATACAGATCAGGCAGCCAGGATGCGACGGTACGGAAAGAGCGCCTTTCTGTAATGATTCAGACAGAACAATCTCATGTTTTTCAAATATAAGTGAAAAATGACTCAATTGAGTCATTTTTGTTTGTCCGGGATTGGAGTATAACAATCCTGAACCTTAAGAAATGCTTAAGGAGAGTGGTTTATCGATATAAATCGGTTTCCAGAGTAGCATTAACCAACCTGTGAAAAAAATCATGAGTCACTTGAAATTATGTGCCGTTATACGTTTTTTATATATCGCTTTGATTTTGACTGCTTTATCCGGCTGTGCCTCCATGTTCAACCCCTATCTGGAGGTTTCGAAGTGTCCTGGTAACAGCAAAACGAACGATGGCGGCGACAACCCTAGCCAACCCAGCGATGGAAAAGGCAATGCTGAAAATAAAGGATGTTTATCAGATGCAGGTCTGTCCGAGGCAATTTCGTATGCCGAGGGAGTCAAGTATAAATACCGGGATGCGCTAGGTGATGAAGCCGTGTTCAGCAATGTTCTCGGAACGGGATTGATTGCGCTTGGAGCGGCGACCTTGGGGCTGGGTATAACAGGGGCAGGCACCACGGCGATTACGATATTGGGCTTGACCGGTTCCACAGGCTATGCGATAGGCGCCTGGCTGGAAAACAAACCCCGACAGCAGGCTTACATCATGGGGTACAACGCAACCAATTGTGCCATCGAAGCGGTGCTTCCCCTGTATTTTGCATCACAAAACCCTTTATATAGTGAGTTTAAAACAGCATACACCAAGATCGATAACAATATCGAAGCGGTGGAAAAGCAACTGGGGGCCGTCAATAAGATAATCAGCCAGGATGAAGCCAGCACAAACCCGGACAGGGAAAGAATCACGCGCGCCAAGGCAAACGTGACGGCAGCGGAATCTATAGTCAACGTTGCCAAGAATGCCCGTTCTTCAGCCGTCAGCCTGCAGCGGGAGATCGATATTGCCGGAGGAAATCTCTTTACCGCGGTAGACAGAATCGTCGGCCAGGTCGACTCGGTAATTTTAGACAATCAACTGAATTTTGCGGCGCTGACAACAATAATCAGTGGGCTGGGACAGGCCTATGGTCAGTTCACCACTGTACCTGAAAGTTTGATGTCGGCCAAGGATATTTCTGGCCAGGCTGCTGGAGCAAGTTTACAAGGCGGTGGATCGCTGGAAGGTCAGCTCGAGTCACTACAGAAAAAGGTGTCAGATTTGTCCACAACCACCCGTAAAATAGCGGATTTCGTCAATACGGCAGTCAAAAAGAAACCCATAGAAAAGCTGAGAATCTGCGGTGTGGATCCGAAAACCATCGCGTCCGATATCACAATCGATCCAGGAGGGCCTGCAAAATTCATTGCTGGCCAAAATGGTACGATGGTTTTTCTGATCAAAGGGGGGCTGCAGCCCTATCGCGCCATGTTGGCTGGATCACAAGTAACAGGTCTCACCATCAGTCAATCGGCATTGTTTGGGCCGCAATTCGTGGTTGAAGTATCCTCAGATACACCTGCTGGCCGCTATTCCGTCTATGCAGTGGATGGATTAGGTCATCAGAAAATACTGCAAGTGCTGGTGGAAGCAAAAGGAACAAATCCGGGTACTCCGGTGAAACCAGGCGCCGACGCTACACAATGCGGCTCTTCTTCGAAAACAGTTTTCGAAGCGGTCGGCGAGCAAAAACGCAGAAAACTGCAAAAAGCCACCTGTCTGAGCGGCGTGGAAGCAGACGCTTTGTGGGGTCCCAAAACCTGTAAGGCTGTTATTCAGTATCAGAAGAGTAAAGGCGAAACGGGGGACGGAAATCTGACAGAAACGCTTCGTGATGAACTGCTGAACTTGTCAGATACCACTGTCGAACAACGTTGTAAGAATCCTCCCCCCCCTGGTCCTGAACTACAGGATCTTGAAAAATTTAAGAATGCCATCGTCAGTACAAGCTTTACCATCGAAAACGGTACAATCGCTATCGACAGTGGGGAAGTGGACAACAGCGCCAGGACTGTCAAGGTGAAGCTCAGGATAATAAATAAACTGACCAAAACGGTCACTGAAGATGATCTGAAAAGGCAGTTTTTGCAGCTAGCAGGAACAGACAGAGGAAACGTCAAAGCCGAGCAGATCGTTATCGTTGACTTCGCCCAGCTGCAGCAATCTATGACGAACCAATGAGATTCAGGAAAGGACCTGCTGGGCCTACCCAAAGACGGTCGAGAACAAGTATCTTAATCAGCGCATCTGGCCTCTCTGTAAATGTTTGTCTTGATTGGAGGAGGATTCGATGACCACTCATACCAAGCATGAAAAATGGTTAGCAATTTCGGAGTCTTCGACCCGGATTCGGCAGCCAGACCATATACGGGAAGCCTGCCAGGTCTATGCAAAGAAACTCGCTGAGCACGAAAAAATGAGTCTTGCGCAGGAGATCGTGACAACCCGGGCCGCCGAATTCTGTAGAGCGTATTCAGGTGTAGTGGATCTGTATTTCGGCTACCGACAAAAGCGCATAAAATCCGGTGGCATTCGCCTGCAACGGGAAATCTGCGTCACCTTTGTGGTCAAAGAGAAATGGGCGGTGGACCATCAAGAACCTGAGCAATTGTTACCCAAATATCTCTTTGCCTACTGGCATGTCAATGGCAAGAGAGAACTTTGCGCGGTGCCTGTCGATGTTGATGATGCGTCGAATTATTCGTCTATCCAGGTAGATGCGCTACCTGCAAAAGTCAAAATTGAACCGACAACGGGTGGTGTCCCGGAGTTCGGGACTGTGACCTGTGCGCTGCAACGTTCGATTTTCCCTGATAAGACTTTCCTGCTGAGTTGCAAACACGTATTCAACCTTTCTGGGTCGATGTATCCAAAAAATATTTGGGGTTCAGCGGTCAAGTTGCCTGATGGATCCAATAAAATTGGCGTTACCCGCGCAGTAGCAGGAAAATTGAAAAACGGAGACAACAATCTCGATGCACAACTCGCTGAAGCCACTGGCCCACATCAGGATTTAGCAAAGGCTCTCAACGGAATCCGTTTATTGGATATTGCCAATTCTGAACGTGATGTACTGCAATTGGAAAAATATTTCATCATAACCCCCAACAGTATTATAGAGGCGCGTCCTGCGAAAATTGCTCCTTCGTTTATTTCCTATGATAGGCCCGGTATCCGGGAAGTTAGGCACAAGGCTTTGATTAAATCGCTGCTGGTCGACCAAACAACGCAGGGAGGTGACAGTGGATCACCAGTAATTTCGCAGCGCAGCGGAGGATTACTCCTTGGAATGCATATCGCATCCACTACAATTGATAGTGGAGAAAGTTTTTCTTTTGCCATACCTGCCTGGCATCTTTTCTCACCAGAATTGTATGATGGAACATCGCCAGGAGAGATCTGGACGCTCCTGGACACTGACGCATTGGAATCTGAACCCATGTTGTCAACGGATTTGGAACATAGTGGATCGATCAACGAGCTTGGCGGGACGCTGCAGCATCTGACTAGCAATCATCAATTTAAAAACAGCATTGCATGGCGTTTGACTGCGGACGGCGTGCGAATAGCCGATGCACCGCCCGAGGTCACCGCTGGTCCACCGCAGACAGTTGACAGAGTATGGAGATCCTTCGCTGCATCGATTACAAGATGGGCGATAGAATACGCTGTGCCTATAGAACTTGTCATAGCAACGATTTGTACTGAATCTTCCGGGAAACCCGATGCGGTCCGCAGGGAACCGGGCTACCTTTCCGATATGGCGACACCGAAAAAAATCTCGATAGGGCTGATGCAGACCCTGTTGTCGACAGCACAGGAAGCATTGAATGATAATCGACTAGACAGAATGGCGTTGCTTGATCCAGATATTTCTATTCGGGCTGGAACGGCCTATATTGCGAAGCAAAGGCCAATGACAGGGTTTGATCCACCAAAAGTTGCCTGTGCGTACAATGCAGGAAGCCTGCGTTGGAACAATGTCACAACGAACCGTTGGAAGTTAAGACAATATCCATTGAATACTGGAGAACACGCCGACCGCTTTATCAAATGGCACAACGACTGCTTTCGATACTTTCTGCACGTAGAGGATCTCCCCATGCCGTCATTTTTTCGCATGCTACGTTGATATACCCAGCGTACATGAAATATCAATAATGGCTTGGAGGCGTTCGGCAGAGATGCAGCCGCCAAACTTCCACGGGCCGACATGATAATCCCGGGGCTTGCAAGCATGTTTTATTCACAGAGGAGTACAAAATGAATTTACCCGATATACCTCATGGTACAAAAGAGTTCAGGGTTGATCTTTCCCTGCGAGGAATGAGCAAATGTTTATCGAGCACCATTCCTGAAATCAAAGTCTTCCAGAATGAAGTGCCGGCAGGAGTCACGCAGCTTTATCTGATCCTCGAGGATCTGGATTTCCATAACTTCCCACATGGCACAAAATTGATACCCTATGAAGGTTTTGGTGGTGTTCTGCAAGATTCATTTACAATTTTTCCTCTTTGCCCACCACAAGGTTCACACCAATACCGGCTAACTGTTCGTGCGTACGATGGGGACAACAAAATTATCGGTTTTGGACAGACAATACAACAATTTCCAGAATAAAGCCGGGAGCTGGTTCAATCAAACGGATTTATATTGTGAACCATGGTTTTTCAGGGCATCTCATTCTATATTTCCTGATTTACTGATTCAATTATGAATTTACCCCCCTTTTCCAACTCCACAATCTGTACATATTTACCATTTAGAAGTATTGAGGAACATCATCATGAAAACTTGTGCTTTAGTCATCGGCCACAAAAGAAGCTCACCAGGAGCGGTTAACAGGTCTTCCGGAACCAGTGAATTCGCCTTCAATGAAAGTCTTTCCAAAAAGATTGAGAATGCAGTTACCGGTGTCATTGTCCAGCGAATCTTTAGAAGAACCTATCAGACACTACCTGGTGATATCAACGATTTGAATCCGGATTTTATTATCAGTTTACACTGTAACGCCTTCAATGAATCAGTCTCAGGGACTGAAGTGCTTTATTATCATCGATCCACTGTAGGGGAACAGATTGCTGGTGTCTTGCAAAAAAAGCTTTTACAGGCGCTGAAGCTTAAAGACAGAGGAATAAAACCCAAAACCACCGAGGATCGCGGCGGTTTTTTACTGCGATATACAAAGGCGCCCTGTATATTGGCTGAACACTTTTTCATCGATAACGATTCAGATTTGAAAATTGCAAAAAAGAACCGCAAGCAGTTGGTTCAAGCCTATGCGGAAGCCATATCGTCAATAGCTGTCATCGTGTAATGTCATTTTTGCAAGCACTCTGGCAGGGAGTTCTGTAATGTATCCATTATTATCAAGTACGCCTACATATTTATACTGCTTTAAGATGAAAAAACAATGAAACCAATACCGGCAAGAGTGTGTGGACTGTTCCTGATTGGAATGGCCTTGGTGCGACCGACCATAGCACAACAAACAAATAATAATGATCCAGACACTTACGAGTTCAAGGTGTTGCTGAAAAATGAACAGTTTGAATCGATAAATGAAGGTATAAAAGGCCTTCAAAAAGCTATTGCCGAAAACCCGTCGGAACCGAAGGTCGTTTTCAATGCCGGGAGCAGGCCTAAATTTAGAATTGTCACCTATCTGGACACTAAAAAGTGTCATTTAAAGAATAACGGCTTTATTCTCAGGAAGCGTTTCACCTTGAAG
>JAJRWJ010000129.1 GCA_024276805.1 Gammaproteobacteria bacterium | reverse complement strand
GGTTCCGGTTCCGGTTCCGGTTTCGGTACCGCGATGACCGGTATTTTGACTTTGAACAATTCCCGGAACACCGGGTCGGATGCCCGGTTCAGGTTGAACAGAAAAGCGCTGTACATCACTGCCAGAAGCGCCATCGCGACCGCGCCAAATACCCACAGTGGCATCAGCCGCAGCAACGGATTACGCTGGTCGGTGACGCCCTGCCAGTGTGGCGACAGGGCGAGGTCGATATTGCCGCGCTCCTTTTGCAGCAGGTTGTACAGCCATTCGCGAATACTGGCCAGTTTGTCTTTACCTCCTTCGATCAGCCGGTAACGGCCTTCAAATCCCAGGGCGATGCACAAATACATCAATTCCAGCAAATTCCGGTTTTTGCCAGGATTCTGGGCCAGGGATTTCAGCAGATGAAAAAAACGTTCCCCGCCGGAGACTTCTTTGTGGAAGAGGCTCAACAGACTCTGCTGCGCCCAGCCGCTGTTGTTTCCCCAGGGGGTATTCAGCACTGCCTCGTCGAGGGCTGTGCACAACACATACCGCGCCGTGGATATGCTCTGGGGATCGATATCCTCGGCCTGTGCGGCCAGTTGAAATTGCTGGATTTCACGGACCATCCGGTCTTTCAACAGGTTTGGATCGGTTTGTGTACGGGAGCGATTGAGACGGGTCAACAGGGCAAGCAGCCCGGAAGCGGCTTTTTCCAACGGGTTCAGGCGGCCCAGTCGAGGCACCTCGGTGGTCGTCGGGCCGGGACGGGGAGCTGCTGCTGGCTGCTGGATGTCCGAGCGTCTGCCGCCGGGAATCGGGCGGATGATGGTTCGATCGTCGTCTTGAGGCGTGAAAAAGGGGTCATCGGAAGCCATATTGAGCACTCTGGAAACGGTTAATTGGGTTGCACTTGAAAGGGCAACAGCCTATTTCAGCACCTGATTTTGTATTGATACGCAATTATTTACAAATCAACCTGATTTTCTGCAGTAATTCAGGTGCAGAATGAATAGAACAGCAAAGCACATTCTTTGTTTCTATAAACACCCCATGGATGGGTGTTTATAGATTCTAATAGTTTCAGCTGCGAATGGCCCAGAATTCCAGTTCAAGCTCCGGGTATTCACCGGAAAAATGCATCGCGATGGTGCCACTTTTCTGCAGTTCCTGCCATAGCTTCGGGGTTTTTTCCAGCTCAAAGTAAGTCATGCCCTTATGGAATGGTATCTGTCTTGGCGCCACCGCCAGTGGTCGTAATTTGATGCCGGGCACTTGCGCCATCACCAGGTCACGGAGTTTTTCCACCGTGGCGATGGTGGTCTGCCGGGGGAATTGGCTGCGTAATTTCTCGGTCGGCACCTGTGCGCTGGCTGCCAGAATGAATTCGGCGCTTTCCAGGAGCTCGCGGTCCTGGATGATTGCGGTGCGAATCTGGTGCGGGTGCTCTTCCAGCGGGATGGCAATCGCCCGGGATTCGGATACCCAGCTCAATGCCTCGCGCAGAATGATCACCAGCGGTTCGAAACAGCTTTGCAAATCTTCATGTTTGTAGTTTGGAAAACTGTCCGGACGATGCCCGGGGCGGGTGATCGTCGACAGTTCACCGGCGATCTCCAGCATCGTTCGGTAGAGCGTTTCCGGGGGCAGCTGCCGGAGGGTGGTAAAATGACTGAACAGCGGTTCGTTGCGATTGATGATTTGCAGCAGCAAAAAATCGACGATTTCGGCCACGCCGCCGGCGCCTGGCGATCCAAGACGCTTGGCCAGCGCCTCGCCGCGCTGGTGCAGGATGCCCTGCAATTCCTGGATGTAGTCGCAGAGCTGGCTGGAGGCGCTGCTATGCAGACAACTGGCAATGAACTTTTCATCCAGCAGGA
The DNA here is from genome assembly GCA_024276805.1 of Gammaproteobacteria bacterium. Lineage (GTDB taxonomy): Bacteria > Pseudomonadota > Gammaproteobacteria > Methylococcales > Methylomonadaceae > JANEMG01. The sequence continues at coordinate 2,354 of JAJRWJ010000129.1, read as the reverse complement.
CCTGCTTGTCTTCCTTGCGTTCCAGCACCCTGGCGATGGGGATGGTGACGAAGGCATCCTGTTCCTGTTCGGACAGACGCAGCCGTGTCCATAGCGCACCGCTCTGGATCTGGATGCTGTCCTGGTCGGACTGCGACTGCAAGTCCTTGATTTCTATCTCCTGCAAGTGGTAGCGGCTCAATTCGCTGGTGTCTTCTTCCCAGCTCAGTTCCTTGCCGGTCGTGCGGCGTACTGGCAAGGCCAGATGAACCAGCTGATTTTTTACCGATGTTGCAATATCCAGAGGGATTGGCGCAGGATCGTGGTCAGGGATGCTGAATGGCGTGCCATCCGGGAAAATCCCCTGGCAGGAGGAAATGGCGAATTTTCCCAGAGCTAGCAGTTGGGTGTCGATTTCCAGCCTGGTGATACCCCAGGAAAAGCCCAGCAATCCGCCGCATCGCGATTCGACCCAGGTTTGAAAATGCCGGTCCTGTTGTTGAAAATGCTGGGGGCGGAGAAACATGCCTTCCGTCCAGATGACTTTGTTATCCCACGACATAGGTTTACCTTGGCTTTAGACTGCGTTCGACGGCATTATTTTTTCCAGATGCTGGCGGTTAATTTTTCCAGCAATATCATGATCCTGGTTTTTTCATGCGCGGGTATGGCTACGGAGTCCCGCCAGACTGCCTGGTTCAGGTTCCGATAGGCCGCGATGACCGCGATGAACCGGGCTTCAGGATCGACCGGGTGGCTGTAGGGTTTGACATCGCCCGGTTGCAGGTGAAATTTTTCCGTGGCGAGCAGGTCCCCCCCAAGCGCTCCCTGATAGTCATTGAACAATTTATAGAAGTCGGCATCGATGAAGTTGCCCACGCTCTTCAATTCGAAGACCCGCATGACGATCGGTGACGGTCTGCCCGAGACGTCTGGATTGACCTCACTGGATACGACGATTTTTGCATCGATGACAGTCGGCGGTGGTTCTGGTTTGTCGGAATCGGAGCCGCAGCCCGACAGAAAGAGACACAGGCCAAACACAGTCAGTAATGATAAACGCATATTTATTCCTTGCTATCCGGTAGTTGATTGTTCAGAGCGGGATGTCCCGTTTGGCGGATTTCATATCCTGGATTTGCTGTTGATAGGTTTCCGCGAAAGCCTGGCCAAACAGATGATAAAAATTATCCTGCGCCTCGTGACCTATTTCCTCATACAACTGCTCGAACAGATCCCAGAGCTTCGCACGCCTTTGTATCGGTATGCTGGCACTGATCGGGTTCTGTGATTGCAGGCGCTGCTCCAGCTTTTCCGGATCGAAGCGTTTCAGTACCGCCAGCAGTGCGGTCTGCATGCCGGCCATGACTGAATATTGATGCGCCCGGATATCGTCGAAAGCTTCTTCGATAGCGGCTTCGGGGGCGAGATAACCTTTTTCATGTGGCGCCAGCAGTTTGCTCAGAGCTTCATCGGCACTGACCGAAAATTTGATGGGATTGTTTTCCCGAGGTCTGATCATGGTGACATCCAGGTGCATTTCACTCTTGATTTTGGCCCGGCTCAGCAAGACATCCATGGTGCCTTGTATGGAGGCCCGGAGGATTTTGCCAATCAGGTAAAATGTCTCCGGCGTGATCGCCTGTGCGATGTTGTCATCCTCGAGTCCGGCGCCGCGAAGAAAATTGCCAATCAGCTCATCATTGAAGCCAGGCGGTCGTTCAGCTTGCTTGACTGCTTCCGGTTTTGTCTGTGGGGGTGGCGGAGGCGGCACTGGCTTCCGGGGTGGGGGCTGGACGCTCTCGATTGGCGGTGGAGGTTCCGGGGGGGTGATTTCCGCTTGCGGCGTTTCGGGTTTTCCCGCTTGCTGTTTCTCGAGGAACGACCAGTCTTCAGCAAAAATATCCTCGGGTATCGTGGGCCGCTTCGGTTCCTCCCCGGCGGGGCGTTGTTCCTTTTTTTCCTGGTAGGGCTGAAAGGCTTCCCGGTACTCGGGAATATGCTGAAAATCCGAATCCCGCCCTTCCTCCTCGGAACCGGACTCCGGTGCGGAAACATCCAGGTCGGGAAAATCGAGGGGGCCCGGTTCCTTTTCGGATTTTTGCCACTCCTCCGGGATCAGTTCATTTTTTTCGATAACCTCCTTGATGACGTCTTTAGGCTGGTCATTCAGATCGGCAAAAGGGTCGTCCGGGAAATCGAAATGTTGATCGGCCAGAGGACCAACCGGGGGGAGATCGAGTGACTCCAGGTTCGATATGCCGGATTCCTGTGTGGAGATCAGTTCCACCGCCAGGGTATAGTCGCCAATATGCAGACGGTCGCCGTCGTTGAGTCTGGCGCTGTTGCCTTTGCCCAGGGGTGTGCTGCTGTCG
>JAJRWJ010000128.1 GCA_024276805.1 Gammaproteobacteria bacterium | reverse complement strand
GTCTCGGTTTCACTGCTTGTCTCTAAACAATAATAATCTGGGGATTTAACATGTTCAAACTAAAATTATATGCCTGCATGCTGCTGTTGAGTTGCGCGGGAACGGTCTACGCCAATGTCATCAGCTATAACGGCCTGGATTTTTCTTCCAGCGGACAAAGCATGTGGAACGCAGGCAACGCACAGGGCCTTGATATCGATCGGTTCATCGGCACGACCTGGAATACCAGCGCCTCTTTGGGCGGCTTTACCGGGGGCATTACCGACATCACCATTCCCTACCCTCATCCACATTTGCCTTCCGGGTGGGAATGCCATGGCTTGCTATGTACCAGCGGCCACTTCCATAATTCCGGTGGAATTCACATCCACCAGTTGGACGGTGGTAGTGTCGACACCACCACCGGCGCGAAAGTGGATGTCAGCACCAGCGGCAAGGTTGGCTTTCAATTCGGTCTGCATGCCGACAGCGGCTCGGTCGACACCAATGTCAAATTCGACGCCAACCTGTTCGTCCCCGAAGCCAACACACTCAGTCCTGGCCAGTTCTTCAACCTGAACCCGAACAGCTCATTGATTGGCGGGCAATTGTCCACCAACTTTCCGGAATTGTCGGCAAGCCTGGACGCCATCGTCGGTGTACGGGCCAGCGCGACAGCGGAAGCCTGTGCGGCGCTGCTTGGTTGTACAACGGGAAGTACCGGGCAGCTTGGCTTTGACGATCAGACCATCCCGCTGGTTTCTTTCAATGACAATGGAAATGGTCAGATCAAGGTCCTCGGACAGCTCGATCCGGCTATTTTTCAGTTCGACAACGAAATCTCGATTCCCGGTCCTTTGGGAGGAAGCCTGGGCGGCGTGACCGTGCATGTACCCGACGCCGACGCCCTTGGCGGCGTAGTGGGCAACAAGCTGCTCGCTTCCGGCAGCGACGACCTGATCAAACTGACTGCCGATCTCGACGGCCTGGCCCTGGCGCCTCTCGGTTTGCCCGGCGGCGGCGTCAGCTTCAATGCCGGCATCCTTTCCGTCAGCGCCGATCTCATCGATATCGATATGGGCCCCATTCTGAAAATCATACAAAACTTCGAATTCACGCCGACACTTTTTGTCGACCTGTTATTTGACAACCCCGTGCTGATCGCCGGCATGCTGGGCCCGCAAACTGCCTGGTCTGGCCTGTGGGGTGCGTTGCCGGATATCGCGGCCTTGACGGGGGGTGAAACGCGAATCACTCCCACTTTCTCAATTCAGGGTTTGTTCAAAAATGAAACCCTGCTGGGTATCGATGGCATCTTTCAGCTCGATATACTCAAGGCCTCCTTTGCTCTCGAAGCTTTTGGCCTGAGTTTCGATCTTGGCCAACTGGGCCCATTGTTTCAGGTTCTGCAAAGGACCAATCTGTTCAATACACCACCGTTGTTTTCCAACAGCTTTGCCTTGAACGGTTTCCAAAGTATCACAGGAGCAGCCTTCGTCATCTCCGTGCCGGAACCAGGAACCATTGCCTTGTTGCTGGCCGGTCTGATTCTTCTCGGCCTGAGACTGAAAATGCAGCAAAAAGAACTGCATCTCGCCAATTAGTCCATCTATATATGACGAACACTAATCCGGCACAGGGATGTGCCGCATCAATAACTGTAAGCTATCGATTATGCACCCATATTCCATAAGTGGATATTTATAATCGATGCTGCCCAATCAAGAAAATCTCATTATCTTACCAAAGGCATGGGCTATGGCGCGCTTCGAAACAGGTGCCATAGCGTCTTTTGGTCGGGGAAACCGGTCGTATTCAAGGCATTGGCCTTCTGGTAGGCCGTCAGGGCTTGTTGTGTGCCTGCATCCCAGGCACCAGACGGTTTCTGGTCATATAGGTTTCGCGCCGCCAGTCTGGTCTGTAGATCCTTGACGGTTTTCCTGTACAACTGCGTCTGAAAATCACCCACGCGGATGACCACCAGCGGCGATGCTGTTTTGATCCTGTCTTTGCGCAACTTCATCAGCATTGCATCCAGAACTGGGGCCAGCAAATCGTTGGGGTTGTCCTTGCAGTGCCTGTCCAGCAAAATACTGAGCAATTCCGTCGACGCGTAGGCCGTCATGTCATAGGTATCTTTTTCCAGTTTATTGACCGCGGTGATATAGCCATCCATCCAGCCGCCGATCATCATGTAGGCCGGCGACAGTTTGCCTTTCTCCTGGACGAAGACTTCGCATTTCAACAGTCCTGCTCCATGAATGGCGTAGCGCCCTTGATAGTCGGCGGCATCCGCCAGCGATGTCATAGCCAGGAACGGCAGCAAAGCAATGCACGAGTAACGATTCATCAGTGAACTCCTGTGGGTAAGATTGGGATGGCAATACCGCACTGCAGTAGCGCCGGTACTGCTACGATACGCCGCCATGCCTGGAAGCTCTTTCCATCCAGGCAAGAGCTGGCATTTGACGTGCGCCGTGGCTATAGCTCATCCAGTTTTTTTTCCAGCTGCGCAAGGCGCGATGTCAAACCCCGAACCTGCTCCATCAGCTTGGGCAGTCTGGCGATGCAGGCCATTTCCCGCATCACCTGTTTGATCGGACGGTTGGGCGCTCCCCAGGAAATCTCTCCCGGCTTGATGTCCTTGGAGATACCGGTTCTGGCGGCGGCGGTTGCGCCGGCGCCGATGTGGATGTGGTCGGCCACGCCCACCTGTCCGGCCAGCGTGACCCGCTCGCCCAGCGTGACACTGCCGGAAAGCCCCACCTGGGAGATAATGATGCTGTGCGCGCCGATATCGTTGTTGTGGGCAATCTGCACCTGATTGTCGATCTTCGCTCCCTGTCTGATCCGGGTAACGCCAAAAGTGGCCCGGTCGATACAGGTATTGCAGCCGATTTCCACATCGTCATCGATGCGCACGCTGCCCAGCTGCGGGATTTTCTGCTGTTTGTGACCGTCCCAGATATAACCGAATCCCTCTCC
>JAJRWJ010000127.1 GCA_024276805.1 Gammaproteobacteria bacterium | reverse complement strand
CTGTTGGCTATTTTTCTGTTGCTGACGGTACCTTTTTTTTTCGCTGCCTCGGCTTTTTGTCTGGCATTGATGTTTTTTCGGGAGCAGGTGGCGCGGATTTATGCGGCGGATCTGGTCGGCGCGGGGTTTGGTTGTCTGGGCATCATCAGTCTGCTGCATTACGTGTTTCCGCTGCCTGCCCTGGCAATCATTGGCATAACCGGTATTGCGGCAGCGTATATCGGCGCCTGGGAGCTGCGCCTTGGCCAGCATGTCGGCCTGTCGGTTGCCTGTGTTCTGGGCAGTATCGTGCTGTTGCAGGCAGCGCAGTCACTGCAACTGAATATGTCGCCCTATAAAAGCCTGCAGCAGACACTGCGGGTGGCCGGCGCCCGGATCATTGCCCAGCGCTCCAGTCCCCTGGGCCTGCTCAGCGTCGTTGCCAGTACGGAAATCCCACTGCGTCATGCGCCGGGCCTGAGTCTGCAGGCGGTTCAGGAGCCATTGCCGCAACTGGGTGTATTCACCGATGGCGACAACATGATCGTGATCAACAGGAAGCCGCAATCGCTGCAGCAAACAGCCTATCTCGACCAGATGACCTCGGCGCTGCCTTACCACCTGCAGGCTTTGCAAAGGATTCTGATTGTCGGTGCGGGAGGTGGTACCGATATACTGCAGGCGAATTATCAGCATATACCGTGGATCGATGCCCTGGAAATCAACCCGCAGCTGATCGATCTGGTGGACAATACTTACCGTGATTTTACCGGCGGCCTCTACCGGCAGGACAATGTTTCCCTGCATATCGCCGAAGCGCGGGATTTTCTTGGACGTACCAGGCAGCATTATGATCTGATTGAGCTGGCGCTGCTGGATTCCTTCAATGCTTCGTCGGCTGGACTGTATGCCCTGAATGAAAGCTACCTTTATACCGTGGAAGCATTGCAGCTGTATTTACAGCGCCTGCAGCCTGGCGGTTATCTGGCCATAACCCGCTGGATAAAACTGCCGCCCCGGGATACGCTGAAATTATTCGCCACTGCAGTCCAGGCGCTGAGGCAATCCGGCCGACAGGCGCCGGAGCGGCAGATCATGCTCATTCGCAGCTGGCAGACCAGTACGCTGCTGATCAAGAATGGTTTTTTCACTGAAGGTGAGATTCAGGCGGCAAAAAGCTTCTGTGCCGACCGCGCCTTCGATCTGGCCTGGCTGCCGGGCATACAGGAAAAAGAGGTCAATCGCTACAATGTGCTGCAAAAACCCTATTTCCATCAAGGTGCGCTGGCTTTGCTGGGAGCGCAGCGCGAGGCATTTCTGCAGCGCTATAAATTCGACCTGCGACCGGCCAGCGACGATCGCCCCTATTTCAATCATTTTTTCAAATGGCGGGTGCTGCCGGAAATTCTGCGCCTGCGAGGGCAGGGCGGGATGGCGCTGCTGGAGTCGGGTTATCTGGTGTTCATTGCCACACTGGTCATCGCCGTCCTGCTGAGTCTGCTGCTGATCGTTCTGCCGGTGTTGTTGCATCAGCGAGGCCGGAATCCGCCCGTCAGTAAAATTCATCCCATTCGGGTGATGGGCTATTTCTTCTCCATAGGCCTGGCCTTTTTATTCATTGAAATCGCCATGATGCAGAAGTTCATGTTGTTTCTGCACCACCCGATTCATGCCATCGCCGTCACGCTGACGGCATTTCTGGTGTTTGCCGGTTTGGGCAGTCACTACTGCAAATGGCTGTTGTGGCGATACAGCAGGCAGCGCTCGGCGATGATCGCGGTTTTTGCCATTATTCTGATCAGCAGTATTTATCTGTATACTCTGGAGAATGTGTTTTCCTGGTTTGCCGCGGCGTCCGCCGCGGGCAAGATCGCCGTCACCCTGCTGTTGATCGCGCCGCTCGGCTTTTTCATGGGCATGCCGTTTCCGATCGGCTTGTCCAGTGTCGCGGAACATGACCAGCAGTATCTGCCCTGGGCATGGGGCATCAATGGCTGTGCCTCGGTGATCAGCGCGGTTCTGGCCACGCTGCTGGCGATCCATTTTGGTTTTAGCGCAGTGATTGCTGTTGCACTGCTGCTGTATCTTGGCATAATACCGATTTTCCCGGCGCCAGGTCTGAAAGCAGGTGGAATGGCTTGATCGGGCCGGCCAGGTGTGCATGGCAACCACCTTGACAATAATAACAACAGTGTTGCAAACGGCATGAAATTGTTCAAAATTCTGTTCCAATATTCCTGTATTGCCCTGGCAGTGGCTGCAGCCAGCTGGATCTCCAGCTTTTACCGCTTCCCTGATCGGGAGGAGTCTGTAGTCATTCTGGGGGCGGGGATTGTTCTCGGTTTGCTGTACCGGCTCGGCGCCAGGGTGCTGCCCGCCCTGTTTACCGGCTTGTTCGCCTACTATTGGCTGATTCGCGGATACAGCATGCCGGTATCGATCTGGGTGAGTTCATCCCTGCTGCTTTCGGAATGGCTGGCCTTGCTGTATATGCGCCGGTTTTTCTGCACCAAGTCATTGCAGCGCCCGGTGCGCAATTATCTGCACTTCTATGTCGCGGCGATGCTGATTGCACCGTTGCTCAACGCAATTCTGGATCTGCCG